>JALUXV010000141.1 GCA_027013165.1 Alteromonadaceae bacterium | reverse complement strand
GCGCAAACCACGACTGGCTTCTAACCTAGCTGTAATTACTTTTCTAATGTTAAAAAGTAATCAAAGATTTCAGGAACGTTTCCGTTACCTAAACCAGCATCAAAAGCTGCTTGTAAGTTCGCAGAAGAACCTTCAGCAATTTTAGATTCAGTGCCTAAGTCACTTACCATTTGCAGGAAGTAACCAAGGTCTTTATTCGCGTTGGCAATAGAGAAGCCCAAATCGCTTACATTATCTACGGCATAGTTCTTACAAAAATGCATGAAAGGTGAGTTAGAAGGGCCTGTAGACATAATGTCGAACAGTTGCTGACCATCAACACCTGCAAGCTTAGCAACTGCAAACGCTTGAGACATGGCGCACACTGTAGTCATACCCATGAAGTTATTGATTAGCTTAGTAGTATGGCCTGCACCTAGTGCGCCAAGGTGGAATACGTTTTCGCCCTGCTCTTCAAGTACCGGCTTGACCTTGTTAAAGGTATCGATGTCGCCAGAAGCCATGATATTGAGTAGCCCATCTTTCGCGTGAGCAGGCGTACGACCAAGAGGAGCATCAATCATACCAACGCCTTTTGCCGCTAGATCGGCGCCAATTTTACGGGTAGACGCTGGAATAGAAGTACCGAAGTCGATGAGCACTGCACCTTCTTTAATACCTGCCAAGATACCTTCATCACCATATACAACCTTTTCAACAATTGCTGAGGTGGTAAGACAAAGCATGACGATGTCTGCGCCAGCAGCGAGCTCTTTTGCGGAAGAGGCAGCTTTTGCACCACGCTCAACACATGCTGCAACGGCATCTTTATTAAGGTCCATAACAATGACATCGAAATCTCTTTTCTGAAGATTTTCAACCATGTTACCGCCCATTAGACCAAGACCGATAAAACCGATTACAGGTTTAGACATGAATAACTCCTAATTTTTCATTGCGCATTTGCCGTAGTGAATTACGACATTCCGCCGATGGCTGACCAAAGGTAAACAAGCCAAAAAAGCGTTGTGATAAATATGCGACACCCTTAGGGCTCGATAGTCTTTGTATACGAAAAAAAGTAAAGCCATCAATTTTGGTAAGACCACTACCTTTACTCACACCACATCTAAACTTACTGCTGTTTATACAAAAAACTTCGCCTAAGCATAGCGCTTAATACTCGTTCAAGACTTCTCTTCGCGGTAATACCACGAACCAAAATCTTGTTAAAACAGTATTATTATGTTGCCAATTTGTCAACCAATAATAACACCAAACCTGTCAAACAATCTGCCTTTGTTGGCAACCAACCTGTCGTACAATTTTTACCCCACAAAATAGAAATCGTAAAAAACCTATAAATACAAAAACTTAAAAACATTGCGTTGACATTTATTTTTCACCGATAAGCAATGTAGCTGTAGGATAAAATGTTAACCCACCGTTAAATTGTTACCGTTTGGTAAGGTAAGGACAACCTTACTGGTAATACCAAAAAAACTCAGAATCACTGGCAAAGTCCACTTTGGAAATGTATATGCGAGCGTTATCAATGGCGCTTCACTTGGAAAATAACTAAGGCAAAGGTTGTACAGCAGCGGTAGACCTCGACAGCACACAAACTACACCTTTTAATTAGCACCTTTCCCTTTTACTATATTCGCTTTAGCGCTAAGAGATAATCCAAACTCCCAATGCAAAAGACTGTATTGATCATTGAAGATCGGCCTGATGTACGAATAGGTGCAAGCTATTTACTAGAAGATAATAGCTACACAGTTGTTGAGGCTGAAAGCCCAGAACTAGCGAAGGTTCTGTTAAACCAACACAATATTGACGTGATTCTTCTCGACATGAATTATTCTCTCGACACTACATCGGGTGAAGAAGGGTTGGCATTTTTGCGTTGGCTCGGCGATAAAGACATTGATATACCAGTTATTGCTATGACCGCTTGGGCTAATGTGGATATTGCCGTAAGAGCTATGCAACTTGGAGCAGGTGACTTCATTGAAAAACCATGGAAAAACCAACGTCTGCTACAGGTAATATCACAACAGCTCACCTTGAATGGACTCAAAAGACAAAATCGAAATCTAAAACAACAACTTGATACTTCGCAAAATACTCAGCCATTGTATGAATGGCGCTCTGAGTGCATGCTGACCCTGATTGAACAGCTAAAGACTGTTGCGCCAACCAAGGTGGCAATTCTACTCACCGGCGATAATGGTACGGGTAAGAGCGAGTTTGCCAACATCATTCATCAACAAAGCTCAAATGCCGACGCGCCTTTTGTCTCAGTTAATATGGGCGCTATTTCTGAAAACCTTTTTGAGAGCGAAATGTTTGGGCATACCAAAGGTGCCTTCACCGACGCAAAAAAAAGTCGTGTGGGAAGGTTTGAAGTGGCACGTGGTGGAACCTTGTTTTTAGACGAAATTGCCAATGTTCCGCTCTCCCAGCAGGCAAAGCTACTTCGTGTACTTGAAACCGGTGAATATGAAGTATTAGGGTCGAGTCAGACCCACCATGCTAAAGTTAGGTTTATATGCGCTACCAATGCGGATATTAAATCACTCATCGCCAGTGAGATGTTTCGCGAAGATTTATACTACAGAATCAACACTATCGAGTTCAGAATTCCGTCTCTTAAAGAACGCGATAAGGACATAGTTCCGCTAGCAGAATATTTTATAGCCCAGGTCGCTCGCAAGTACGGCAAGCAACATATCTCTCTGTCTACTTGTGCACACGCAGCACTCAAACAGTATCACTGGCCGGGAAATATTCGAGAACTTAGCCACTTAATGGAACGTGCCGTGTTGCTCTGCGCAGGAGAAAGCATTAAAGGTTCAGATCTACCAATATCAACGTCCACCAAAAACAATGCATCAACACCGCAAAAGGCTGGGACACTACCTCAGATCACCATAGAGCAAGCAGAAAAACAACTTATTAAACAAGCATTAGATGCCACTGAACAAAATATTCCCAAAGCAGCCAAACTACTAGGGTTAGGAAAGTCGTCACTATATCGAAGATTAGAAAAGTATGGCGATCTTCAAAAGTAAAAGTTTTAACACCTATATTATGGGAGTAATGGGTGCTTATTCGACATTGCTTCTATTGCTGTGTTACTTATTGCTTGTACAACTCGACTGGAAAAGCTGGAATCTGTTTATTGTACTTGTGATAGTGGCAATGGTTTTAGCGGGGATAACATGGAAATTCAGAAATAAAGTAATAGCCTCGTTTGATCGCGCCTTGTTGCATATAGAAGCGGTGAAAATGGAGGACTACAATCAATTCTCTAAATCTGATTTTGAGCAAGGTGTTACGGCTTCACTTCACAAGGAACTCACGGAATTAAGTAAGCAACTGCAACTGCATAAATCTCAATACGATCAACACGCGCTTTTGCTCTATCAACTCATTGACCAACTGAATACTCCAATGTTGGTGTTCAATCAACGTCAGTTGCTCACCTACGCCAATAATGCATTTAGCCTACTATACGAAAATCCTTGGCAAGTATACAGGTTAGCGTCTCCCAGATTACTTGGCCTTGAAAAGGTGAACGGCCAATGGAAAATCAATAAAAGTGACCAGAACTGGCAAATCAATCAAAGTGAATTCATTGATGGTGGGGAACGTCATTTCTTACTCGTGTTTACCAATATTGATTCAGCATTGCGGGCCAGTCAACTTAACGCGTGGCAACAAATCATTCGCGTCTTGGGTCACGAGATTCGTAACTCACTCACACCAGTGTCATCGCTAGCCGAGAGTTTATCTAATAAATGTGACATTCCGCGAGACAAACAAGCATTGGAAGTGATTTCTGAACGATGTCGACACCTTCAAGATTTTGTAGCGCGTTATTCGTCTTTGTCACAAACCTTAAATCTTGATATACAAATCATTGATACCCGGTCACTAACTCACAAACTCAGTGCATTATTTCCTAACAACGCCATCAGATTCATTTGTGACGCAGATGAAATAAAGGCCGACCCTGCCTTTATCGAGCAGGTGCTAATCAACCTGATAAAAAACGCCTTTGAAGCCAATGCATCAAGCGTGGACTTAATATTTACTGTTAAACCAGACAGCATTGCTATCGAAATTATTGATAATGGTCATGGAATTAGTAACCCAGATAATCTCTTCGTTCCTTTATATACCACTAAGCCGCAAGGCCAAGGTATTGGACTTACGTTTTGCCGTAATATTATCGAACAGCACGGTGGAAGTATTGCTATCACCAATCGCCAGTCCCCGCAAAAAGGCACCTGCGTAACAGTGATATTGCCTATGCTTAAATCACGTTAATCTGCGCTTAGCGTTTTTGCAGCAAAGTTTATCTATAGAATATTCCGGAATCGGACTCATCTTGGTCCGATTCCGGACTCGCACACATCAAAAATTCATCAAAACATCGTAACATACTGTTTAAAAACAACTTTCATGATTGGCATAAGTCTTGTAATCAAGTCCGTAAATTTATTTATTTTTCGGTCTTGTACCGACATGGAGAAACTATGGACGTGGTAAAAACCAAAAAGAAAACGCTGTTGCCACAACTATCGGTGAAATCGATAGGCGCGTTGTTAGCGATTACACTGGTGGTTTTAATTGGTTGGGCGTTTGCCTCTGATAACTCACTGTCTGTAGCTCGTCAAAATTTGCTAATTGAAGAAGTATTACAAGGGGACTTAGAGCAAACTATTGAAGGATACGGCTCGCTAAGTTCAGAAAGACAGCAGCTCATTACTAGCTATTCATCTGCCACGGTAAAGGAAATCGTTTTAAAGCCCGGCGCACAAGTCAACAAAGACAGTATCATTCTGCGGTTGGAAAACCCCGAGTTAGATCAAGCACTTCAAAGTGCGGTACAAGACCTTAATCAGGCTAAGGCAAATTTGCGACAACTTAGACTGAACAATCAACGAGAACAATTGAACGAAACCGCCAATCTCGCCGAGTTAAACGCATTGTATGAAAACGCCGCCCTGAATAAAGCTGCGGAAGAAAAACTGGTAGAACAGGGTATCGTCTCTCAGTTGTCCTATCAGCAATCTGTTCTTGAAGAAAAACAGCTAAAACAACGCATTGAAATATTAAAGCAGCGTATAAGTCACCTTGCGCTTGTGCATGAAGAAGCGGTCAATATTCAGCAGGAACGTGTAAATCAGCAACAAGGTCTTGTGGATATCGCGCAAAATCGCTTAGACAAACTCACCGTTAGAGCGGGTATCGACGGAGTGCTACAACGTCTATCAGTTGAGCTTGGCCAAAGTCTTACCCCCGGACAAGAGCTCGCCCTCATAGGAAGCGTATCTGAACTTATCGCGCTCATCAGAATTCCACAAAATCAAGCGCAGTTAGTACGTGTTGGTGTACCTGCAATTATTGATACTCGCCGAGACGAAATTCTCGGAGAGGTGAGACGTATTGACCCCATTGTAGAAAACAACACAGTTGAAGTAGAAATAGCACTGCACGGAGAGCTTCCCGCCAGTGCACGCCCCCAGCTCAGTGTAGACGCTACTATCATCGCTGACACGTTAGTCAACGTTATGTACATAAAGCGTCCAGCAGGAGCGCAGTCTAATACTACCGCCAACCTTTACCTGGTGGGTGAAAACAGTTCTACAGCGACAAAGCAAAACATACGGTTTGGCGTGCAAACCGGTCAATTCATTCAGATTCTGTCAGGCGCCAGCGCTGGGCAGCAGTTTGTTATATCAGATTTATCCAACATGTCTGAAACAAGTGACACGCTTGTTATCAATTAAACACAGATTACGAAAGGAATATCCATGAACGACATCAAAATTCAAATGAAAGGGATCTCAAAAGTTTTCGAAACCGATGAGTTGGAAACCCATGCATTGAAAAACGTAGATATCACCATAAAGTCAGGAGATTACGTTTCAATTTCAGGCCCTTCGGGATGTGGAAAATCCACACTGTTGTCACTGCTTGGATTACTAGATATGCCAACCAGTGGTGAATACTACATTGAGGGTATGGATGTGAGTGCCCTGTCACTAGACCAAGCTGCGGAAATTAGGAACAGTAAGATTGGCTTTATATTTCAGTCATTTAATCTCATTGACGAACTGAGTGTTTTCGATAACGTTGCCCTTCCCTTACGCTACAACACCAAGGTTCCCAGCGACCAAGAGATTCGTGAACGGGTGAGTAAGTGTTTAGAGCTGGTGGGAATGAGTCACCGCACTAGTCACAAACCCAACCAACTGTCAGGTGGTCAGCAGCAGCGTATTGCCATTGCTCGCGCGCTTGTGGGAAACCCTGCCATTTTGTTAGTAGATGAGCCTACCGGTAACCTCGACTCAAAAAGCGGTGACCAAGTCATGGACGTATTGCAAAAACTCAATGATCAGGGAACTACCATCTGCATGGTAACTCACGATCCTAGATACGCCGATATGGCAGCAACACAGCTAAAACTTCTCGATGGAGCGATACTAACTACACCGACGCTGAAGGAGGCAATGTGAAGCATTTCAGTTACCAGTTGAAACAAGCTTTTTTAAGCCTGAAACGCAAGCTAGGTTTTGTCGCCACTGTAGTGACAACTATGGGAACAACCCTTGGCGCCTTGCTTTGTATACTCACGTTAGGGTTCTTACTGGTTATTGAACCACTACCCTATCCGGACCAAACTCGTCTTTACAACGTTATTCATCACATTGGCGATGATAAAGATGAAGTAAACGCCACCGCGTTCACCTACCCTGGGCTTGTTCACCTGTACAAGAACCAAGAGGTTTTTGAGCAGACAGCACTCGTTCATTACGGCAGTGATGTATTAACGTCATTGCCACACCAACCTACGTTAAACACTGCCTACGTTACACCAGAGTGGTTTGAATTACTTGGTGCAACACCTATTTTAGGCCGTGGGTTTGAGAGCACTGAGGCGCTAGACACATTCAACCCTGTTGCAATTATTACCTACGACACTTGGCAAAAAGAATTCGATGGTTCGAATGACATTTTGTCAAAAAAAGTCTCATTTAGTGGAATAAGCTTTTCGATTGTAGGAGTTCTAGGTGAAGAGTTTATCGAGCCTCAAATTCAGCAAACCGGTTTAGAAGCTGGTGTATGGCTACCGTGGGATTACAACTTAGATACCAACTTGGCAGAGCGCTGGGGAAACATTAGTGGTGCGCTAACCTTTGTAGGTAAACTAAAACCTGAGCTATCAGTCAGTCAAGCGGAGCAAGTCTTAACACCACTGGTTAACGAAACCTGGCAAGAAAACGTAGCCAGCATAGAATTTTTCAACGGTTGGTCAGTTGATATTGAATTAATGCCATTTAAGACGGCAATTGTCGGAGACAGCACTTCTACGGTGTATAAATTACTCGCTGGCGTTGTAGGCCTAGTGCTAATTGCCCTTGCTAACGTAGTCAACCTATTCATGTCTCGCACCGCCGAACAGCAACGCCAACTGTCAATTTACGCTGCCCTTGGCGCTAAAAAAGGACAGTTGTTTGAGGGACTTTTCGCTGAGTCATTATTGCTAATGCTATTTTCACTCGTTGTCGCCATTGTTATTGCAACCTCAGGGTTCTCGATACTACAAACTCGTTTGGCATCTGAGCTTCCGCGAGTAAATGAACTGAGTATAACGTGGTTCACCATGCTCAGTGCGTTAATACTCATAGTGTTTTGCGCGTTAATATTCGCCTACCTCAGTAGCAAGATGATTAACTACAAAGCCTTGAATACTAGCTTACAGTCCAGTGGTAAAGGCACTGGAGTTCAGGTTTCAAAGCGCCTAAGACAATCATTAATCGTACTGCAAGTGACTATTGCTAGTGGTTTAGTGTTTGCCAATATCACCTTGTTCAACGACGCGGTGGAATCTATTACCAAAGACAATGGCTATTCAATTGACGGTATGTCGCAAATCAGCGTGTCAATCTCAAGTAGCGAATTGCCGGAATTTGACCAACGTATCGCCGATATGCTGCAACTGAAGCAAGAGTTAATCGCCTTACCTCAAGTAATCGAAGTTTCACATTCTCGCTCCGTGCTTGATGGCTTTGGCTTGTGGGCACTAACCAATGTTCAAACGGGTGAGAACTTTACGCCTGAAAGAAAAAACGTCAGCCCTAACTATTTTTCTATGGTAGGACAAGAGCTCATCGAAGGGGACGTGTTTACCGATGCGGATATAACAGACAACAACCAAGTTATGGTAGTTAATGATGTGTTTGCACAACGCATTAACCCAAACGGCAGCGCCATTGGTATGCAAATATCGAGTGATCCAGAGTCACCTAATTTCACTGTTATTGGCGTGGTAAAAACCGCCAAACGACCAGCGAGTAACGAAGAGCCTATGCGGGTATACATTCCGGCTTCACACGCAACGCCAACCATGACACTCAAGATTGCCGAAGGCCAAAACGTCACGCGTGAAGCTGTAGTTTCTGCGATTAAATCAGTAAGCAATCAATACGCATTGTTTAGTTTTAACTCGTTAGATGACCAAAGGGATCAACTCTTATTTACGGAATATGCAACTGCATATACCACTGCCGTACTAGCCTTCATCACCTTGTTTTTAGCGGGCGTAGGACTATACGGTATATTGAGCTACAGCACTCAAATGCGTCGTTTTGAAATAGGTACACGTTTGGCGATTGGTGCAAAAAGAAGCAACATAATCTCGTTAATTGTCAAAGATAACTTGGGCGTAGTTATCCTGGGTATTGGCTTTAGCGCATTAGTTACACTAATTATCTACCTTACTAATCAAGAGGTTTTAGGAAGCTATGTGAATGCCGAACTATTCGTCATTTTTGTGATAACCATTGTTAGTATTTTTGGGTTGTCACTATTTGCCTGTTACTGGCCATTGCGACGCTTTATCAACAAGCCAGCAATACATTCGCTACGTGGAAGTGAGTAACAACAGCCATCGTTTGCTCAATTAAAACTCGGGTATTTGGAGCATACCTAATAGGTTAAAGAGCATTCGAACTGCATGATATAAGTGACAAGCTTATTACTAACGCCCAAGGCATGGACGCCGCCCCGTTACCACGGGGCTGGGGCCAGTAGTAAAAAGATTATGTTTAAGTATGAATTCACCGTAAAAATCATTTAACTTATATAGGTTTAACGGTTAACGTAATCGGGTACCTCGGAGTTTTTTTGCTAAATTCAATTCATCATGCCGCTATCATTTGTTCTGATTATCAGGAGTCTAAGCACTTCTATACGTCTATTCTTGGGCTAGAAATCATCGCCGAAAACTATCGAGCGCACAGAGATTCCTACAAGCTTGACTTAAAGCTTCCCAATGGCAGCCAAATCGAACTATTTTCCTTTCCAAATGCTCCTAAAAGGCCAAGTTTTCCAGAAGCGCAAGGCTTAAGACACTTGGCATTTAACGTAACTTCAGTAGAGGATGTACGTGACTACCTTATATCGAAAGGTATTGATGTTGAAGACATACGTGTCGATGAATACACTGGCAAAAAATTCACCTTTTTCAGTGATCCAGATGGACTACCCTTAGAGCTTTATCAAGAGTAGCTAGAAAGGAAAAAACACTCTGGGGTGCAATGCAATCGAAATTTACGAACAACATTGCACTCAGAGTCAAGGGGTTACAAAACTAGATAAGGCTCTTAACGTAGCTTGATATCGCTTCATCTTGGCTGTTTGCAAATAAACACTCTTGGAATCGAGGGCCTGCAACCGCGTGTTTTACTATATCTTGGTCTATGGCTTTCACCCCATCCAAGTAAGCTTTGCTCATTGCAACTTTTACATCACCCAACAAGCCTGCATTAGTTGATTGTGATTCATAGAAATCTCTTGGATAGCCTAGCCCTCTCTCACCTTCAAAGGCTTTTTCAAAAATGTATTTCATATTCAGTTCAGCGCCCCAGCCAAACCCTTTCGCAAATGGCAGCGATAAAGCGTTTCCATTGTTAATTTGCGAGAAGAGAAATGCATCTGAAGGTTCAATGCAATAACCACAAGTTACGCCGGGATAGGCATTAAGCGACATCATTGCACCTTGACCAGTACCACAACCTGCAACAACAAAATCCACGGCTTTACTGTTTAATAGTAAACTGGCAATAACGCCAAGATGGATGTAGGTTAAACGATGGTCATTGTCCCCATTCATTCCAACATTAAACACATCGTGCCCTAAGCGGCCTGCAACTGCATTCAGCTGCTCAAGTACTATTGGGTTTTTAGCCGCTTGGCTAAATTCATTCATCAACGCTATTTTCATTGAGCACACCTGACGTATTTTGGTTTAAATTTAATACTTTCAAAAAATTAGTATACATTATTTGAAAGCTTGTTAAAGCGCGAGACAATACCTTAGCTCTATCGATTTTTTTCATAAGAATCTTATAGTTGTTGCGTGTTTACTCAATTTTCGATAGTTAGCGCATTGATGTTCCAGTATTAATCTTTGCTGAGCAGTATTATACTTTTTACACACTCACCAACCCTACCCTTTGCTAACAATACTATGAAAACTATATCAACTGATAAGAATACTTGGATCCGCCACAAGGGCGCGTTACTGCAATTACCTCAAGCACAAGATGTTGCCCCTGTAGTCTTGCCGAATGAAAAAGCCGTTGGCTTGGCCATGTTTAAAGAATTGACCGATGTGGCCGAGACAAAAACCGGCGACATTAACATTGCTTTATTGGGAGGACGGGGCGCACAGGCGTTACATCAACACCTTGGTGAACTTTCAAAAGGAAATTCCATTGATACCTTGTTAGCACGTTTAAACGTCTTTACTCAAGACGCGTTAGCTCCAATGCGAATGAATAATGGATTGAGTTTTGTAAGAGACTTTGAGCGGCTGCTGGGCAAGGAGTTTTTCAAAAAAATTAAGTCATTTACGCCCATGGTGACAGAGACAAACGATATTCTGGGTGAAATGGACAAATATTTAGACACTATGAACCAACTAGGTGGCCTTGATATCTTTTTCATAGGTCACGGGCCAGAAGCGCACGGCGCATCTCACTTGGCTTACATCAAGCCTGAATCCGGCGCTAATATTAATGATATTGCTGGGGTTATACCTATTTCGCAATCAATTTTAGAGCATCACATTAGCAAGTTTAAAGCCGGAGGCACTGCTGTCAGTGAGTCAGATGAAACGGAATGCCGCGAAGCAAAATTTATTCTTACATTAGGTCCAGCGGCAATTTTAAGCGCGAAGAAAATAGTGCAGTCAGTTGTTGACGCAGATACCGCTCCGGCGAAAAAACTCACTTACAAAAATGTGATAGAAGCGAAGCTGCCTAGTGAACCAAACGAACTTGAAAACCAATTAAACCAAAACCCAGGTTTGTGGTTTAGATTACACCACAATGCAGTAAGTTATGTCCTGCCTAATGTATTGGGCTAACGAGTAACTTGCCGCTTTGAAACAAAAGTGCGAAATATTGTGCGGGCCCAGTGTTGTGGCTCGCGTAGCATCAAAAAGCGTAACATAACGCAAAACCACGCCGCCAAACACAAATTTTGTCACACCTTGCTGATTCGCTGTGACTTTGTATTGATAACTAAATCAACGGAGTCCAACAGTGAATTTTTTACCATTAGTTTTAACGCTAACCATAGTGCTATATACAGACACAGCAGCCGCCTCAAAACCTACAGGTCATTGCAATGTAACGTTGAATCAACAATACCCCAATGCTATTAAATATGATGGCTCTCAATGGCTGTTAACGCAGATTGAGTTTACTAAGAAGGAGCTAGAGTTATGAGCATTGATGTACTGGCTAAGAATGTAGACTTTGCTAAGCGTGGCGATCAAAAAGCGTTTTCTGAATTAGTCAAAGCAACGCAAAATGTAACCACAGCTATCGCCTTATCTATTGTAAAAGACGTGGATGCGAGCGAAGACGTTGCACAGCAAGCTTATATCAAGGTATGGCAGCAGTTACCTCACCTTCAAAAAAGTCATAGTTTCTTACCTTGGCTTCGTCAAATAACACGCTATACCGCAATAAACTATTTGCGTGATAACAAAGTTGATCAACGCATATGCAGCGAGCAAGCGGATGACGTTATTGAATCACTTGAAAGTCATATCACAGATGGTGATGTCGCGTTGAGTAAGTTACGGCTAAAAACAGACGTAGCACGTTTTATCGATGAGCTACCCAGTGAGTCTAGAGAATTGATTTTGCTTTACTACCGCGAAGAACAATCTACAAAGCAAGTTGCGCGCCTTTTGGAGCTTTCAGAGGCAAACGTTCGTCAGAAGATATCTCGCGCACGCCAGCAACTTAAGGAAGACTGGCTAGCCAAATACGGAAAGCTAATTTTAAGTACCGCGCCGGGCATAGGATTTACCACTCTCATCGCAAACTTAGTGAGTGCGACGAGTCCAGCCGCAGCAGCAACGTTAGGAGCGTCCGTATCGTCTAGTCAAACCAGCGTGTTTGCCAAAATAGTAGCGCTACTAGGAGGCGCATTTTTAGGCGCGTTTATAGCCATAGGTGCAGTATTTTTAAGCACTAAAATGGTACTGAATCGAATTTCCGATGACACCTATCGTTCGCAAATCATTCGTGTCAGAAATCTCATGTTTCTATGGATTTTAATCTTTGGCGCACTAATAACCCTAAGTTATGAATTTACTCAAGGATGGTGGGGCCCTGTATTGAGCTACCTGCTATTCGCAATTGGTTTAGTAAGGCTTATCGAAGCAATGCAGCTGCTGTCGGCAAAAGCGGGGCTGAAAAAATCAGGAAAGTGGTGCATTGCTCCTGCTGATAACAGTTGGCGGCGTAAGTTGGCCAATTGGGCAGGCCCAATAATGGGGGGTATCGGTTTGGTGTCAGGCCTAATTGGATCAGGTCGCTTGGTGTTCTAACCAATATTATTCAGATCAAATTATCACCATTAATGATACTTGTGTATTACCACAACAATCGCTAATTTTGATAAACAAATGATTAACATCTGGGTGTTGTATATGAGTATTGTTAGCGGACAAAGTGCCTCGAAAACCCACTATTCAACCTGCACTTTGTGCGAGGCGATGTGTGGAATTGAAGTCAAAACACAGGGGCAGGAAATCTTGTCGATTAAGGGTGACAGAGAAAACCCGTTCAGTCAGGGTTACATTTGCCCTAAAGCGTCTGCACTAAAGGATCTATACGACGACCCAGATCGGCTTAGAACACCAGTACGTAAAGAAGGAGACAAGTGGATTGCCATCAGTTGGGAGGAGGCCTTCAGCTTAACCGCTAAAAAACTACATAGTATTCAACAGGCACATGGAAACAACTCTGTAGGAATTTACCTTGGCAATCCGAACTCTCACAACATGGGCGCAATGCTATTTGGGCCTTATTTTTATCGTGCGCTAAGCACTCACAACCGTTACTCGGCTACCTCTGTAGACCAACTTCCCCATCACATAGTGTGCAGGAAACTCTTTGGTCATATGTCGCAAATTCCTATTCCCGACATCGATCATACTGATCATTTTATGATAATTGGGGGAAATCCGCTGGCTTCAAATGGCAGCATTATGACGGTGCCAAATGTAAAAAAGCGTCTCAAAGGCATTCAGAAGCGTGGTGGCAAGATTGTAGTCATCGATCCAAAACAATCTGAAACCGCAGATATCAGTTGCGAACACCACTTTATTAAGCCCGGTTCAGACGTATTGCTACTGTTAGCAATGATAAATACCCTTTACCGAAAAAATCTCACCAATTGCGATGCGATAAAGCAATATATTCCCGACATTGATGCAGTTGAAAACTATACGGCCCCCTATACACCTGAAAGAGTAGCCTTGCACACAGGTATTAGCGCACAAGCCATCGAAGCGCTAGTCGTTGATTTTTGTGAAGCTAAGTCTGCTGTCTGTTATGGCCGTATGGGTGCAAGCGTTCAAGTATTTGGCACGCTTACCCAGTACCTAATCATGCTGTTTAATATCCTCACCGGTAATCTGGATCGACGAGGTGGCATGATGTTCACCCAACCCGCAGCCGATATCCTTACAGTGGCAGGGCCCGGTAGTATGGGCAAGTTTTCCTCCAGAGTCAGAGGTTTACCTGCCTTTGGCGGAGAATACCCCGTTTCCTGCCTTGCAGAAGAAATAACCACAGAAGGCGAAGGCCAAATCAAAGCTATGGTGTTAGGTGCGGGTAACCCAGTACTAACAACACCAAATGCAGAACAGCTTGACCAAGCGTTTGAACAATTAGAATTTATGGTGGCTATAGACTTCTATGTAACAGAAAGCACGCGCCATGCAGATATTATTTTGCCGCCAGTAACAGGGCTTGAAAGAGATCATTTTGACCTGGTTTTCCATAACTTTGCGGTACGCAACTATGTGACCTATTCAGAACCAGTGGTTAAAGTCAGCGATGAGCATCTCACCGACTGGCAAATCTATCTCAGTTTGGCGGAAAAACTCGATGAACTTAATGGCAAGTCGACCCAACACTATAAACACCTGTGGGACAAGACACCCAGCGGTATCATCGATGATTTATTACGAAACGGAATATATGGCGCAAAAGAGCACAACTTGACGTTGGAAAAAGTAAAGGCCAACCCTCATGGTATTGACCTCGGACCGCTACAACCAGCCTTACCAGAGGCTATATTTCACCAAGATAAAAAAGTTTACCTTGAGTTTGACTATTTTATGGGGGATTTACCAAGGGTGGAACGCCATTTCTTTGATCCCGACTCAGAAAAGAAAGGTGCCTCGCTAATGTTGATTGGACGCAGGCATCTAAAAACCAATAACTCCTGGTTACACAATAGCCCCAGAATGCACAAAGGAAATAACCGCTGTAGCGCACAGATTCATCCAATAGATGCCAAAAACCATGCAATAGCAGATGGTGATCAAATAGTGGTGACATCCCGTGTAGGACAGGTAACTGTGGAAGCAGAAGTTACTGACAAAATCATGCCTGGCGTTATTTCCATTCCCCACGGCTGGGGTCATGACAAAAATGGCATTACATGGCAAGTAGCACGTCAAAACGCGGGAGCGAATGTTAATGCATTAACCGACGAAATGGCGGTGGATGAGCTTTCTGGAAACGCAGTATTAAATGGCGTACCTGTCTCTATCGTTCGAGCCAATTAGGATACAAGAAACAAAAAAGCCCCAGCTAATGCTGAGGCTTCGATGTGGTTGCGGGAGCAGGATTTGAACCTACGACCTTCGGGTTATGAGCCCGACGAGCTACCAGACTGCTCCATCCCGCGTCTGTTTGTTGTAAACTGTCACTTAAAACAATTTACTTAATCGAGACAATTTTCTGTGGTTGCGGGAGCAGGATTTGAACCTACGACCTTCGGGTTATGAGCCCGACGAGCTACCAGACTGCTCCATCCCGCGCCAGAAAATTTGTTGAATTGAGGATTTTGTTTCGCCTCCCTTCAACGTGGTGCGTATTATACATAGGCACTTTACTAACACAAGGCTTTAGCACCGAAATATTTCATTTTTCTGACCGCTCGCTCAGTATTTAAACGCTTTGTTCAGCAAAGCATCAAGTAGTGAGCGAAATACTACCTTTTAGGAAAATTTTTCCATTTTTTCCGCCAACATAAAGTCGAGTTCACTAATGCCATCGGCGTCGTGAGTAGTCAATCTTACATCGACTTTATTGTAAACATTGTACCATTCAGGGTGATGATTGAGCTTTTCGGCCCAAATTGCCATTTGCGACATCCAACCGAATGCTCTTATGAAACTTTTAAACTTAAAAGATTTTCTCAATGCATCACCGTCAACCACCCAATGCGCGCCGTCAGTAACCAATGCATTTAACGTATCAACTTTAGACTCTACTTCTTGTGGGCTTAATTTCTCAGCCATGATTAAATTCCAACGTTTTTTACAATCTAAGCAATAAAAAGGAAGAAAGTCAGCAAGTGATCATATATTTAGACTAACGATGTGGTTTGAATTGTTTACAAAAAAAGGCCGGCAATGCCGACCTTTTCAAGTAGTTAAGCAAAAAATTGAGTATTAGAACTCGATTGCCAATCTTGCGTAGATTTGACGCCCACGTGGGTCGTGAACCTTTGAGTCAAAACCACTGTTAGTAAACAATTGAGGTGGATCTTCATCAAATAAGTTAATTCCACCAACTGTTAGCACGTAACTTTGGTCGGTATCAAACACAGAGCCCAAATCAACATTATACTGAGCATCCACAGTTACATTGCTATCTACTTCGTAGAAACCACCTGCACAGCCGGTTAAGTTCGACGTACCGTCTGAACAGTTTTGGTCGTCATCGTAAGAAGAAATGTAGCGAACAAAGATATTTGCTGCGTGCACGTCATGAGACCACGCCAAGCCTAAGTTCATTCTCACTTCTGGCGAAGAAACACCTATGTTATTAAAGTTTCTGCGCCCTGCTCCATCTATCTGACCTGCTTGTGGATCATTCAGGTCATATTTTGTGATGTAGGTTGCATTCAAAGACGGCGTGAAGGTGCCCATTTCACTTTCTATTTTATAACTTGCTACAAAGTCCAAACCTGATGTTTCTAGCGAACTCGCGTTAACATAAGTGTTGTTGATTTGTAGAAGCGGCCCAGTGAGAGGATCACCAGCGCGAACAACGCGATCAGGATCCGTAGGGTCAGCGTTAAGTACTGCTTGCGCGTTTTCTTGGATAATTAAGTCTTCAAACTCGAAGTTCCAATAGTCCACTTCAAATGACAAGTCTCTGAAAGGCTCAAAAGAGAAACCAACATTGTAAGCGGTAGACTCTTCTGGTTTGAGATCCGAGTTACCCGAGGTACGAACCGCCACAAACGCTTGCGCTTGTTGTACTGGGTCAACCAATTGTTGCAATGACGTAGCACCACCTTGCGCCAAGAATACCGTAGGCGCGCGGAATGACGTTGAAATAGAACCACGTAACGACAAGGTATCTGAAGCACGGTATGAAACCGCTAATTTGGGGTCTACAGTGCTGCCAATTGAACCGCCGTAGTCTTCATAACGAAGGGCAAT
>JALUXV010000140.1 GCA_027013165.1 Alteromonadaceae bacterium | reverse complement strand
TACCAAAAGTAATGAATGTTAACGATCCGGAATTGTCGGCTGACGGCGTAATTGTTGATGTTCGAGCAACAGGAGTATGTCGCAGTGATTGGCATGGCTGGAAAGGACATGACACAGATATTGATTTACCTCATGTACCTGGGCATGAATTTGCTGGGGTAATAGAAGCCGTAGGCAAAAATGTTCGTCACTTTAAGGTAGGACAACGTGTTACAGTCCCCTTTGTAAATGGCTGTGGTACCTGTCCTGATTGTCATCCTGGTAACCAACAGGTTTGTTCAACTCAAACACAACCGGGCTTTACCCATTGGGGATCTTTTGCGGAATATGTGCCGATTAATAATTCCGATACAAATCTAGTTCACTTACCTGACGACATGGATTTTGCTACAGCGGCAAGTCTTGGCTGCCGATTTGTCACGTCATTTAGAGCCGTGGTCGACCAAGGTAAAGTGAAAGCTGGGCAGTGGGTTGCTGTTCATGGCTGTGGGGGCGTTGGATTATCTGCCATCATGATCGCCAATGCCATTGGCGCACACGTTATTGCCGTCGATATTGCTGAAGATAAACTCGCGCTTGCTCGCTCTTTAGGCGCTGTTGCCGTCATTAACGCCAGCAAGGTTGACGATGTTGCTGAAGCGATGATGTCACTTACCCAAGGTGGCGCTCATGTCTCACTAGATGCACTTGGTCACAGTGTGACCTGTGTAAACTCAATTAAATGCTTACGCAGCTTAGGCAAACACGTCCAAGTAGGCCTACTTCTGGGTGATCAAGCAGATCCTAAGATCCCTATGGGTAAAGTCATCGCTCAAGAGCTAGAGATCATTGGCAGTCACGGTATGCAAGCGTTTCGCTATCAAGACATGCTGGCTATGATGCTCTCTGGAAAATTGGCTCCTGAAAAACTTATTGGTCAGCGTATTAGTCTTGAGCAATCGATTGATGCGTTAACCACCATGGATTCATCTTCTGTACCTGGCGTAACTATTGTTACTGAGTTTTAGGGGGCAAGATGAAGACTTTCGACAGCGCACATAAAGTTGCTTTCATCACTGGTATCAGCATGGCAATGCTAAGGTAAGTGTGAACTCTCATGGCGTTACTTACCCTCACGTGCATCGAAAACCCAGCTTATTGACTGGCATTACTCGCTCATGCGGGGTGTTTTTTTATGCACAAATTAAAATATGTGCTTGCATTTTATTCGGTTTAAAATAAACTGTATATATATGCAGTTTATTTTGGAGGGGATTATGACGGGCCACAAAGGTATCGACCAGTTGATTCAGCGTTACGGATTACTTACCGCGCCGGGAGAAGATGCTTTTCAGCGCTTGGGTTATATGCAAGGCGGTGATAAACGTGCAGAAAATTTACCGTTTTGTATGTATCAAAAAGTGATGCAGTGTCCAGTGTCTCATCGATTTAGCGTTCACCAATTTTTCCTTCCCAATAAGAAAGGGCGGTTAGCGACGTTTCTGTTTGATGAAAAAGGGCAACTTATCGAACAAGTTTACTATGTTCGGGTGTCTCGCTTGACGCAAGTATGTAAGAAGTTAGAAGGCTTGCTCAAAAGGCGAGAGCAAGATATGAAACTCGCGGCGTAAAAAATCAGCAACTTTAACGCTCTCTGACGAATTTGGCGCGATATTGAGAAGGCGGAACGCCAACCTTTCGTTTGAATAGTCGAGCAAACGAACTTAAGTCATCATAGCCAACAGCGTTAACCACTGACTCAATAGGCATGGTAGGAGTTTCAAGAAGTTTTCTTGCTTGCTCAAGTCGAATACTTTGTAAGTATTGTAATGGTGTTGTATCAGTTGCCGCTTTAAATCGGCGCAATAACGTACGTTCGGTTATATTAAAGTGTTGTGCAATCACGGGTAGTACTAACTGCTGTTGATAGTGCTCTTCAATGTAATTTTGAACCGCGAGTATATCTTTGTCCTGGT
The DNA here is from genome assembly GCA_027013165.1 of Alteromonadaceae bacterium. Classification (GTDB taxonomy): domain Bacteria; phylum Pseudomonadota; class Gammaproteobacteria; order Enterobacterales; family Alteromonadaceae; genus Alteromonas. The sequence goes on along the minus strand of JALUXV010000140.1, from coordinate 1,199 downwards.
GAAATTTCCGTTGCCTGCTGCTGGCATAGGCCATTTGATTAGCTCTGGACTTATCTAGAACGTGTGACTTCGCAAGGTCACTTGCAACTTGATGACCGCAGTAGCGCTCAATGAGTAAAAGGGCTAGGTCAATCCATGCCATACCACCTCCTGAACAGAACACAGAATTTTGTTCCGTGACCATTTTGTCGCTCTCTAGCTCCACGAGAGGAAACATGTGTTTGAATTTGTCTGCGTATCCCCAGTGTGTAGTCGCTCTCAAGTTGTTTAATATACCTGCCTCTGCTAACACAAAAACACCCGTACAGTTCCCAGCAATGTCGGCTCCCAGTTTTTGTAACCTCCTGATATGAACCAGTTGGCTTTGCAAAGAGCCAAGTACCTTATCAATGTCGCCTCCAATGGTAGGTACAAGTAAAATGTCGGTATGTGAAACGTCTTGAATTGCGATATGAGGGGTAACGGACAGCTGGTTCGAGCAAACAAAAGGTTTACCGTGGTCGCTTGCCACCTGAACCTTAAATTTGGGAGTAGCGGTTTGCCCGTGGATCCTTTGCCAGCTAATGCCAGCAAATGCAAAAAGATCTAGGGCGCCTGTGATGGCCGAAGACAATGCGTGTTCAAAGCCGAGAATGGTTACTACAAACCGTTCACTATTCATAAAAATAACTCGATTTATTACTTACCATAGGTTCCAGTGATTGTTGGCGATAATGACCATAAATGTGTCATTAATGACAATAATGACACGACTACGAATATGACACAATGTATTAACATTTTGTTTCGGAGCCTGTTATGACCGACCTCTTGATCCCTCGACGTGAAATGCACTTTCAACTATACGAAGCGCTAGACACTGCCTCGTTATGTATAAAAGACCGATTCAGCGACCACAATGTAGAAACCTTCAATGCCGTTATTGATATGGCAGAAAAAATGGCCGAAGAGCTCTTTTTGCCCCACAACGCAGTGGCTGATAAACAAGAGCCAACCTTCGACGGTCACAAAGTCACCATGCTCGACGACGTGAAAGTCGCTTTTGATACCTACAGAGAAGCTGGGTTTATTGCCGGTCATTTTGATTATGAAGACGGCGGTATGCAGCTACCGGTAACCATAATGAATGCCTGTGCAGGCTATTTTCTCACCGCTAACCCTTCTTCAACGGCGTATCCGTTCCTTACCGCTGCGGCGGC
>JALUXV010000139.1 GCA_027013165.1 Alteromonadaceae bacterium | reverse complement strand
ATTCTATAGCAGTTTGCACGACATACTCTCTCGTCTAATCAGCGCCCCAAACTGTTACATAGCCATTTTGAATGAAGCTCGGGACGGGCTTGAGTTTCCCTACTTTAGTGATGTACAGAGTCAGTCAGTTGAAGCACGGCCGTTGGGTTTAGGTTTAACAGAATTTGTGTTGCGCAGTGGCCAAGCCGAACTCATCAACCCGCCACGGGTACTTGAGCTTGCTGAAGCGGGTGAAATTGACGTATCTGTTGCCCAGAAGATGCTTAATAGTGCCAACTCTTGGCTTGGCTCACCCTTGGTGGTTAATGGTGAAATTTCTGGGGTAATTACCGTTCAAACTTATGGTAAACATGCCAAGTACACAGGGCGAGACCTTGAGTTACTTCGCTTTGTATCTCATCACATTGCCGTTGCCATGGAGCGCAAAAAAAGCACTGAGGCTATTCAGCGTAGTAACTTAGCGTTGGAAGAGCGAGTAAAAGCACGCACCGCCGAGCTAGACGAAACCAACAAAACGCTAAAACAACAAATCGAAGAGCGTAAAGAAATCGAGCTCAAACTGATTCACGATGCACATCATGATTCACTCACCGATTTGCCCAATCGCGTTATGTTTACCAGCCGCTTGGAATTGGCCATTGCCAGTAAGCAGCGCTATCCAGAGAACATGTTCGCCGTATTGTTTATCGACCTAGACAGGTTCAAGGTTATCAATGATACGTTAGGTCACCACGCAGGTGACGAGTTCCTAGTTGAAGTAGCCCGCCGCATTACCTTGTGTATTCGCGGTCACGATTTATTAGCGCGATTAGGCGGTGATGAATTTGTGGTATTGCTAGACAACTTTGAAGACGCTTCGGATGTTGAAGAGGTCGCTTCTCGTATTATTCAATCTATCTCGGAGCCGTTCGTTTTAGAAGGGCGCGAAATGTACTCAGGTGCGAGCGTAGGTATTGCTCACGTTGAGCCTTATTACCGCACTGCGGACGAAGTGCTTCGCGACGCTGACGCTGCCATGTATCAAGCCAAAACCCTTGGTAGAGGTCGGTTTGTAATGTTTGACAAGAGCATGCGAGACCGACTTATTGAAGAGCTTGAGCTGGAAAACGAATTTAGAAAGGCTCTGCGCGACGAGCAATTCGAGTATTACTTACAACCCGTCATTGACTTAAAAAGCAACGAAGCCCTTTACCACGAGATGTACGTACGTTGGAATCATCCGTCGTACGGAAAAATAGCCAGAGAGCAGTTTAGGCAAGTTGCCGAACACAGTGGTTTAACGCTAGATTTAGATTTATTCCAGCTTCAGAAAGCCTGCGAGTTACTTGTGAGTTGGCGCAACCAGCACAATAAACCGGTGCGCATGGCGGTAAATGTATCTATTAACCACCTGCTTCAGGCTTCAATGGTTAACAAGATGATTTCGTTACTTGAGTCATATGATGTGTCACCTAAAGAGCTGGTATTTGAGTTTGACGAAAATGACTTGAACCGCCGCTCTCAATATATTCTGCCGGCAATTAAAAAGTTGAAACGCGCGGGTGTGACGCTAGTATTAGACAACTTTGGAAGTGGTTTGGCTTCGCTAAGCTATTTGTTCTCATACCCGTTCGATTTTATCAAGATAGATCACCGCTTTGTAAAATCACTGCCACGCTCGCAGCGAAACTTAAAGCTCATTCAATCGGTCATGCTCATTTCGGAGCATTTGAAGTTTGACGTTATTGCTGAAGGTGTTGATGCCAAAGCACAGCTTGAAGCACTAACGGATATAGAGTGCAACTACGCTCAAGGCCGCACTTTAGAGCAGCCTTTAGCGCTAGACCTGACCCAAAAAACAGGCTAGTTACTTTTTACCCAACATATCTCGCAAGTTTGCGATGCTAGCTTGCCCTTTTTGTTGCCGCACTTGGGCCGACACTTTAGGCTTTTGGTTTTCCCACTGAATATCATCTTGTGGAAGCTCAAACAAAAAGCGGCTTGGCTCAGGGAATATCACCTCACCGTATTGTCTGCGCTCTTTCGCTAAACTAAAGAAAAGCTCTCGCTGGGCGCGAGTAATACCTACATAAGCTAACCGGCGTTCCTCTTCGATATTGTCTTCATCGATACTGCTTTGGTGGGGTAATAAGCCCTCTTCCATTCCCACCAAAAACACAATGGGAAATTCCAATCCTTTTGATGCGTGTAACGTCATTAGCTGTACTTGGTCGGCCTCACCATCCTCTTCACCCCGCTCCATCATATCTCGGAGTATTAACCGATTAACCACTTCCGTTAAGTTCATTGGCGGGTCAAGGTCGTTGCCTTCAAGCATATCGGTTACCCAACCAAACAGCGTACTGACATTGGCCATGGCCATTTCTGCCGCTTTAGGGCTAGCGCTGTGTTCGTACAACCACTCTTCGTAGCCCATGGTGCGGATCATGCTTCGAAGAACGTCTTTCGTGTCGCCGCGATTAGCGTTGTCTTCAATACTAACAATCCAGCGGGCAAACCCAGAAACCGCATCGTACGCTTTACCACTAAGTACAGAACTTAAACCGTCGTGAGTTGCCGCTTCAAACATGGATTTACCCAATACGTTGGCAAAGTTACCTAACTTTTCTAACGTAGCTCGGCCAATGCCTCTGTTGGGCGTATTGATGACTCGCAACAAGGCGTTGTCGTCGTCCTGATTCACTAAAAGTCGCAAGTACGCCATGATGTCTTTCACTTCTGTGCGACCGAAAAACGACATACCACCACTGATTTTGTAAGGAATACGGTTGCTCATTAAAAGCTTTTCGAACAGCCGACTTTGATGATTCCCTCGGTACAAAATAGCGTAGTCTTTAAATTGCGTTCTGTTCATGAATTTGTGAGCTAGCAACTCTGCCACTACTCGTTCTGCTTCATGTTCTTCATTTTTTGCTTCAATGATGCGCAGTGGCTCACCATAATCCAACTCAGAGAACAAGGTTTTGTCGAATAAGTGAGGGTTATTCTGGATCAAGATATTGGCACAGTGAAGAATACGCCCTGATGAGCGATAGTTTTGCTGTAGCTTAATTACATTCAAACGAGGAAAGTCTTGCTGCAATAAGTGCAAATTCTGAGGCTTAGCGCCACGCCAAGAGTAAATTGATTGATCGTCGTCGCCAACCACAGTGAAGCGTG
>JALUXV010000138.1 GCA_027013165.1 Alteromonadaceae bacterium | reverse complement strand
CATTGAATGCCCATGGATGGCAACGAACGACTCGGTGGTTGAAATAGATTCAGGGATTCACCAGGGCAAGGTGATCAAAGCGTGCATCACTCAAAAACAGGAAGACATTAACTTTGACGGGACGCCAGACCAGTTGAACGTAAAGGTATCTGCCGCGTTAGTGAATAAAGCTGATGGCGTAGTAATTCAAGCTGCAGGTAGAAACATCGAATTGCCTGGCAAGGTGTCGAGTGTGTCGTTAAGCGCCGTGGCCGAAGGTGATGTTGATGTAGTGGCATGGATGGCCAGTTTGCTCGATGAGGCAGTTCACCGAATTATTCGTCAGCAAGCGGCCCTCGCGGCGATATCGCTTATCCCTGTGGAGGCTTCATAGTGGCAGACAACCTAGTAACCGAAATCGTAGAGGAGTTGGTACCAGACTTAATCGGCAAACCACTCCCCCCGTTTCTAAATACGTTTTATCTATTGGCTGATGAAAACGGCGTGCTTATCACCGACGAGAACGGTGTGTTCATTACAGTAAGGAGTTAAACAATGCCAGCAATAGCAAAAACACAAACCATTGGTGGTCAGCAGGTAAATACGGCAGAGATGACGGGGTTCAATTTTGCCGGGATTTATAGCGCGATTGAAACATCAAAACGCCTACAGTCCACGAAGCCCGGCGCCACGGTTGAAACACTTTCAGCCGCCGTAATCCTAGCATCTACTTTTATGGCAGCTGGTGAGTTGGTAACCACAACAGAATATATTTCCGGTACTGGCATAGGCGGCAATGTCTACAAATTGCTAGACGCTGGAAGCGCAGGCAACCGCCCGTTATCTGATGGTGGTAGCGTTATTCACGTCGGTTCCTCGGGCTACTACTTGAAAGGGCTGTTTCCTAACGGAGTTTGGATTGAACAGTTTGGTGCTCGACCCGTGCCCGGGGTCGATAACGCTGATGCCATCGAAAACGCTGCCGCTTATCGTGTCTGCGGTGAATTATACGTTGGGTTTGGAGAATTTGAGTTGGCACGGACGGTCTTTTTACCAGTGGGCATTATGCTAGCTGGTAGTAGTGGTAATCGCGGTTTTGACGATACGTATGATTATTCAACCGCGTTTACTCCTCAGTCGGCTGGCACGTATGTTGAAAATTATCTCTTTTTTCAGAATATTGATCCTAATGGTGATACCGAGACATGGGTTGAGCATTACCCCAATAATGACTCTGGCGGCGCTAAAAACCTCGTGATAGATGGCACCAATACCGGTGATATTAATGGATTCAAATTTGCGGGCTCTTATATTTATAAGAACATTCACAATAAAAAAGTCGGCACGTTGATTGGCAAGCCGCCCGGCGTCTATACCGATAAGGTGGAGGTCAATCAGATACACTCAACACTACGAGCAAATCAAACCGATTACCTGATTGATTTGCCAGGGTTGGGGGATGGTTATGACATAGGCAACATTGCACCCGCATATGTAAACGGCGAAGGGGATGGGATCACCAAAGGGGTGTACGTTGGCGCATGCCGCAGCGGGCAGCTCTACAACCTGATTAACGGCGAACACATGGTTAATGGTGCCATGTCCATTGAAATTTACGGTATGCACATTGAGGGTGGCAGTATCACATTAAAAGATTGCAGCGCCCATGTCCGTGATGGCATTCTATTTTGCGAAGAGAATGCCATTGGTCAAATTATCCTTGAAAGTGATAACGGGGTGTATAACAACCGCTACGAAGTCACAATCAGTAACGTGGTGTTTGATCAGTCATTTAATCGTCGTGGCGGACTACAGCAAACCGCCCGCCCGGATATCGTGTTAAACCCGTATTTCACGGTCAATATAAACGACTGTAAGCGCAAAATTACAGACAGCAACAACATCAGCATCCAGCAGTATTATGGTGTGTTAGTTGGCACTGATAGCACCACAATGCTCCCTGCCTTTAATAATTACAGTCATTTACTAAGCAAGCGTTGCACCATTGCCAATAATGTGCCGTTTGTTGACGGTATGATCCCGGCCCAGAGAAAAACCTTTGGCGGGTTGATCGGGGCTACCGTCACCATTGCTGATGCCGCCTTTAACGGCGCGACCGGCACGTATTACTATCAGGCGCAGCTACTGCAAGATCCGGTCAGACTGCTAGGTCGTAACGCGACCAATGCCGAGGTTTCACTGTCGCTCACCAACGGCGGCGATATGGCAGAGTTAGTGATTGGATGGAGTTTTGTAACAAACAAATCAAAATTCATTTTGAGGGTCTATCGTGGCACAACGCCAGGTAGTTACGACAAATACGTCGATATACCAATTAGCAGCGCGGTGAAGCTTTATGATACTGGCGTTAATATTTCAGGGTTTGTGTGGCAATCAAGAGCTGCGGCGGGCGTAGACGGCATTAACAGCGGCGCTGATGGAGCAATAGTTTTATCAGACGGCATTTTGCTGGGTAAAACAGTTGGTATAAAACCGACGCTAGGCACCTGGAAAACCGGTGATGAGCTGCAAAAAACCAACCCCAACTTGAGCGGCGTTGGCACGAATACAAATAATCGGTTCTTACGCCTAACTGATGGTTCTGCGCATGTTTCCAATACCGATTGGTTAACGTTAGGCAGTATTCAAGGCTAAGCAACTGGCACATGGCGTAACGTTAATAGTGGCACTATGTAGACGCCAGTAAGCCCAACGTAAGGAAAAATATGACCTACTCAACTACAACACACCAGGGTGTCGTAGTCGAAGAATACGTAACAGGCCGTATTCTTCGGATTACCCATAAAGGGCAGAGTTTTAAATTCTTTGCCCAATCAGAAGGGAAATCCGGAGTGGCCATTTACATAGGTCACGGAACATTAACAGCGGC
>JALUXV010000137.1 GCA_027013165.1 Alteromonadaceae bacterium | reverse complement strand
ATTCCCTCTCTTCATCTCGATTAACCTTAATTCCGGCCAATCTTTGTGAGTCCGTTAATTTAGGCGTATTTGACTTTTTGTCACGCTCTCGTTTAGCGATACGCTCCATCGTTTCCTGTAGGTCAGGAGCCTCAAAATCCTTATCTTGATTCGCCGAAGCCTCTGCAACTTTAGAAGACTTGAGAATACCAGCAGCATCCACGAAACTCATTCCCTTATATCGACGGCTACGATCTGAAAGCTCACATATCCAATAGGATTGATAACTTTTGTCGGGTCTCAGATAAACAACATCAGTTCTACGCGGGTCAAAGGCCACCTCAACTTTCTTTGGTCTTGTCTGCTTAAATCGGTCAAACCAACCCTCAGCCATTGCTTCACGGCAAGTGTATTTCAGTCCTTTGAAACCAATACCGGCCTCAGACACTGTCCCTTTTTCAGTGGGTAACAAGTTCACTTCAACCATCTCTTTGCTGCATGGTCTTAACTTACCGGTGCGATTTTTGATTCCCCAGTTCCAAAGCTGAATGGGGACTGCGGGTAAGTCATCAGGCATATCTTCGGCAAAATCATAATCTTTAACTACGTGCCTAGTGTTGTAGTTGATAATGATGTGAATCACTGTTTCAGTGAATGCATGCAAGGTTAGTTCTGCGTCTAGCTCATATCGGCGACCCAAGCGCTTCTTGCCGTTGACTGGCTCGACAATACCACCGACATAGGGCCTGAATTTTGTTTGAAGAGTATTGAAGTAGCGTTCCACGCCGCCTTTATCATCCCCTCGGTAGGAGCGCGAGTTACTCAATTGGATGTTAAATGCATTGACGAGAACGTCAGCTTGCCTATGCAAAAGCTCGCCTTTATCTGCCATGATCGACGCAGGAATACCAACCGAAGGCCACATGCTAGGATCGATTTCTATTCCGTAGCTCCGACAATACTCTGTTTTATCAAGAAAGGCGTTAGACATGGCCATCATCGCCGCAACCCATGATGGATTTTCCAAACCGACGTAAAGCCCTGTAACCATGCGACTAAATACATCTTTAACCACGTAAACCACTGGCCTACCGATGATTCTATTCGGGTCTTTCTCAGAAACTAAATAGAGATCCGCAATCGTTGCATCAATCTCATACCGCCCTCCTGGTCCGATATTCATAAAGGCTGATGTGCTTGTTAGCGCTCTAATATCTTTGTCGTATGCTTTGGATGGCGTTCTTCGTCTTACTACATCATGTTTCTTGTAGTTAGATTCATAGAAATAGCGGAATTGACGAAGAGTCGGTATGGAAGTCTTATCAGAGTCGGGATATCTGGATTTATACAAGCCAATTGCTTTATCTTTGGCGTCTTTTATAGAGAACTTATCGTTTTGAAGAAAGAAGCCATCAATTGCTAGACTGAAAATTTCTGCGACATCATCGGTAATGATGGCACCTACGCCCTCGGCAATTGTTCGCTTCCGCCCGAGCTTATTGCCCACGTCACGCCTAGATTTACCTTTCCCGCCAGACTTATGATAATCAGGCATCAATGCATTGGGTGTCATCCCTCTTTGCCAATAGCGACGAAGTTGACGAATGAAGTAAATACGAGGTTTTCCGGTCACTTCAACCGCATTTCTAATTAGACGATTGCGCGACGTCTTATCAAATAATTCGCTGTGGTCTTTTAGTAGAATTTTAAGCAGAGTATAGGCTTCATCTCGCTTCAGAGCTTGTGCACCGTCGAGCTCAACATGAGAGAAAGTAAAAGGTTCACTGATGCACTCTATCGTTTGTGCTGCGATCAGTTCATGTAACTCAGAGGATGGCATAAGTATGGGCCAAGCCGATTCATCATCGAGACTGATCAGCCAGATGAACTCTAACGTTTCGTACACCACACGTATTCGCTCGTTTGAATCAGTGTATTGATAGACTTGATTAAGAAGCATTGCCGACCTCCAAATCTGTGCCATCGCTATCTACGAGCTCGACATCTTCGCACTTCCATTCAGTAAACGGAGTTTCAAGTGATGCTTTTAAATATTGATTGGCGATACCATAGCGAAATATTCCGATATGAGTGCCTTCCTCTAATTGGTATTGATCATCCAATTTTGCACAATGTCGGGCTACATAAGCTTTGGGTTGCTTCGCTAACCTAGCGGAAAGATCAATGACATCTTGCTTGGAGAATGGGTATTCGACTTCAGTATCTAAATCAATAAGTGGTTTTATCCACTTCAGGTTCATTTTGAGTTCGCTGGATACTTCTTGATCAGTAAAAATGGGACAGGGTACTTTTATTGCTTCCCAGTACGCTTTCCCTATTTGAAGCTTTTCGACAATGCGCTTGTCATCAAGCTTTAGAGCTGGTTTTACGGGGATCGCTAACTGGGAGCCATCAGCAAAATCGATGATTAAGTCCGTTGTCACTATTTTGAGCTCGCCCTTTTCTTGAGGGTGACGAATACCAAGTTGGCGGCAAATAATCAAAGAGTCAGCGAGAGGAATTGGGAACTGCTCTCGAATGTCGATGACCTCTTTGCACCAATCGAACACCAGAAATGCGGCTAGCTCGTTACCTGAGTGAAGGTGGTGTACACGGCCAACGGTGGCACTTTTGACACGAACGCTTTCGCCAGAGCTGTTGAACTCTCCAACTTTAATGAACGGAACATAATCCTTTCCTGTTCCTTCGCCTCGTTTTTCATCTAAACGCTTTTGGTCTTTCTTATTGAGTGGCTTATCTGCATCTGACATAAAAAAACCTCCGACTAAGCTAAACTTAGCAGGAGGTTAAAAAACGTTCAATCTTTATTGTATATGATCAGACTTTATTGTAACTGATCAAACTTTATTGTCCGCCGACATTAAGTAGGTTTTGTTCAAATGCGCTTAAACATAGTTCACTAAACTCATTAACGAGCGACGTTTTATACTTGTCAGTGCGGTTTCTAAGCGTTGTGCCTTGAATACGGGCTCGCTTACCTAGCAGCAAGGCCATATCAATATTGTCTGCGTAACGCCCGCCTAACATGGCAATATTTATTATGATGCCGTCTAGGCTCAGGATTTTTAAATTCTTGTTTACGTATTCGCCCCCCACCATATCGATAACAATATCAACACCAGCAGGCCATTTTTGCTTACATTGTGCAGCGAAGTCTTGGGTTTTGTAATTGACAACTAAGTCTGCACCCAATGCACTACAGTGTTTTAATTTAGCGTCTGATGATGCGGTCACAGCGACTAATGCACCAAAAAACTTACAAAGTTGAATAGTTGCTAGACCTACACCACTGGCACCACCGTGAACTAATACCTTTTGACCAGCCTTCACTTCGGCAATTTGTCGCAAACATTGAAATGCAGTTAAGAAAACTTCGGCCATACCTGCTGCCTGTTCAAAATCCATTCCTTGTGGAATAGGCATAAGGTGACTTGGCTCAACGGCCACGTACTCTGCATATCCACCACCTGCTACAAGCCCAAAAACTCTATCGCCAAGATTCCATTCACTAACATTGTCTCCAAGTGCAACTATCTCTCCGGCAACTTCGAGCCCTAAAATTTCACTTTCTCCAGGCGGAGCTGGATACCGACCTTGTCTTTGCAATGTATCAGCACGATTAATACCAAACGCCGCGACCTTTACTATCACTTTGTCTTCAGTCAGTGTTGGCGCATCACAAGTTGAAACCACTAAATCCATTGGATGACAGCCTTTTTCATAATTAACAAAACGCATAGTCAACAATGTTCCCCTCAATAAAAGGTGATGATTTCAATAGACTAACACCATAATCTGCCGTTTTACGAATTGGATTCGCACCGCCAGTGGAATACCGCTATACTTCGCGCCACAAACGCATCATGCGTGTTTTCGTTGTTTGTCTACTACAAGAGTTCATTTATGTCAGCCACTATCACCCTTCAACCTACCCGAGAAAAATCGTTAAAAAGGCGTCACCCGTGGGTATTTGAAAGTGCCATTGCTACGGTTAAAGGTCGAGCAAGAAGTGGAGACACAGTGGATGTATTAAGTATTACGGGAGAATGGCTGGGTAGAGGTGCATATTCACCAGAGTCGCAGATTAGAGTCCGCATATGGACATTTGACCAAGCTGAAAGTATCGACAACGTATTCTTTTTAAAAAAGTTTACTCTAGCGCTTGCCTTGAGAACCCGACTTTTCGACCCCGAGCAAACCAACAGTTTTCGTTGGATAGCTTCAGAGAGTGATGGACTACCTGGGGTTACTGTTGATTTATATGACAATGTAGCGGTTTTACAGCTCCTTAGCGCAGGTGCGGAAAAGCACCGAAGTAAAATTGTTTGGGCGATTACCAAACTCATGCCTAACGTTCATATTTATGAACGCAGCGACGTTGACGTACGCAAAAAAGAGGGCCTTGAACCAATTACTGGCGTAGTACACGGTGAACCACCTGCGCAAGTCACGGTAAAAGAAAATGGGCTTAGCATTATTGTAGACATTGAAAAAGGGCACAAAACAGGCTTTTATCTTGACCAAAGAGATAGTCGTGCTGCCGCAGCCCGATATGCAAAAGATGCCCACGTACTTAACTGTTTCAGCTACACAGGCACGTTTTCCTGCTTTGCGCTGCAAGGTGGCGCGGCATCAGTAACCAATGTGGATGTATCTCAGCCAGCGTTAGATATAGCAAAGCAACATGTCGACATTAACCAGTTGGATGCCGCTAAAGCACACTACGTAAATCAAGATGTGTTTCAAGCTCTGCGCCACTATCACGAGCAAAAGCAGCAGTTTGATATGGTTATCCTAGATCCGCCCAAGTTTGTAGATAGTAAAGCCAGCTTGAAGCGCGCATCACGAGGATACAAAGATATTAATTTGTACGGAATTCATGCGGTGAAATCAGGTGGGTTATTACTCACGTTTAGCTGCTCAGGACTGATGCCCGCTGATTTGTTCCAGAAAATCGTTGCTGATGCGGCACTCGACGCGGGACGAACCATTAAGATTATTGAACGTCTAAATCAGGCCAGTGACCACCCAATAATTGGAAGTTATCCAGAGGGCTATTATCTCAAAGGGCTGGTTTGCGAAGTCACGGATTAATTGGGTTCGCCTATGCCGTAAAAACTGTGTTCATCCCTACTTCGCTATTGTTGGCAGATGTTTTACTCTGCCAACGTTGCCAGCATTTTTCGTGAAAATAGAACGCCACCGTATTTACCATGGGTTCAACCATAGCCACCGCCCCGCCAATCACTAGGCTACCTGTAAGCAAATAAGCAACCATAAAGGCGACAGAAAAGTGCATTACCGCGAATGTCATTGTCTTTTTCATTAGAAACCTCTCAAGCAAATTCATTAATGAGAATTATTATCAATTCGCTTAGAGAGTTAAAAACAGTTTTTTAGAAGCTTTGATTCAATAAAAAAGATTAAGGTTGGTAGGCGAAGGCCAAGCTTTGCATGCTTGGCCTCGATAAGAAAAGTTTATCAACTAACCGCTAAAACAGCATTATTTCATTTCTGAGATTTCAACACCGATAACACAGCTTGAATCAGAAGAAGGAACACAGCGTACCACGGTTGTGATGGCAGATAATGATGGGATCTGAGAACTCGTTGACTCTATCGCAACACTAATTTGTGTACCAATTTCAATAGAAGGCTCATCGACTTCTAACGACATGCCCGTAGCACTAATATCTTTGCAAACGGCTTGCATTGTGCGGCTAGATTCATCATCGGTCACCTGTAACTGACAAGGCGAATTCACCATCATCCTGAAAAAATTTCGCTTATCATCGTATCCTAACATGTACTACCTCTCCAAACGTGCGCTAAAACCTCGACTACCCTTCCATTTATAGGGCTAGGCTTAGAACTTGTCAATTGGCGAATTGGCAATAACCTAGGGTGGTATCTAAGGTTAGGTGCTAACACTGTGATTGTTAACGAATAATTAACAATCATTTTAATGTATTAAAATGCTTCAAGAGCCAATAGAATACGCTTAGCAGAGATAGGAATCGAAGTCCCTAGTTGTTGAGCAAACAAAGATACCCTCAATTCTTCAATCATCCATTTAATGTCTTCCAGCTCGCCGGGTACTTTACCATTTGGAAACTTTGCCTTGGCCTTTACCCAACTGTCGTGTGACTTCTCTACCGTCATTTGATGCATACGGTCTTTATTTGGATCTATGGGTAACTTTTCCAAGCGACGAGAAAGCCCTTTAATATACCGATTCCAATCGTCCAATCTGCGCATACCTAAATCAGAGACAAACCCCGGATATACCAAACTCGATAAATGCGCTTTGCAATCGCCCAGTGCATGTATCATGGTTAGTGGCACGTTACCTTTCATCTGTTTTTGGCATTGATGGGCTAACGTAAGTCCCTGCTCTACTTTTTCGGCAATATCCAATACGGTTTCATTAATTTCACCTTTGACAAAGTTCACGCAATTATCAAAGTCAGACTTGTTTCTAATATCGGTTTGATGCTTATCGACAAACTGCTGCACCAAAGCGTCAATTCCTGCAAAAATACAGTCATCAATGAGTGCTTTCACCTGTCCGAACGGGTTGAAATACAAGCCTAGTTTGGCTTTGTTAGGTAACTTATTTTGCAGGTAGTTGAGTGGTGATGGCATGGCGTTTTTCACCAACACGTTTGTGCCTTTGCGATGAAGCTGTGCGGCCTTCTCTACCTCATCAATCAACTCAATATCAACTTTGTCACCTTTTTGCACCAATGCCGGAAATGCTTGTACTTCAAAGCCTCCAATTTTTTGCGCAAAGGTTTCGGGAAGCGATTCAAAGTCCCAATCTGTTATCCCCGAACGCTCGAGTTCAGGAGTGGCTGCTTTTTCAAAGGTTTGCTTCACCTGTCCAGAACACTGCTCTTTAAGAAGGTCAAGGTTATCAGACGTAGAGATCACATCGCCTTTTTCGTTAACTGCGGCAAAATGCATGACTAAATGGCGGTCTAGAGTTTCGAGATTCCAATCGTCTTCTTCAACCCTTACACCGGTTATTTTTAGAAGCTTGTTTGTCACGGCATCTAACAAACGAACGGGTCGCCCATTTTTGTCTTGCTCTTGAATATCGGCGATACAAGCATCTGCGTAATTTGGCGCGGGCACAAAGTTTCTACGAAGTCTTTTCGGTAGCCCCTTGATAAGAGCAACAATCAACTCATGACGCAAGCCTGATACCAACCAATCAAACCCCACATTGTCTACCTGATTGAGCACAGGCAGCGGAATGCAAACGGTGACACCATCATCAGTTGCATTGGGTTCAAAGTTATACCGCAGCGGCAAAGTAATGTTACCCTGACGCCATACATCTGGATAAGCCGTCGCCATGCTAACGCTGGGCTGCTGTCGATAGACATCATCTTCTTTAAACAGCAAATCAACCGATTTACCTTTGTGTCGATACCATTTTTTGAAAGCCGCCTCGTTGTTAACTTCTACAGGAAGCTTTCCAGCGTAGAAGCTCAGCAATTCATCTTCATCAACCAACAGGTCTCGTCGACGAGACTTTTGTTCTAATTCGTCTACCTGTTCTAGCAAGGCATTATTGTCGTTCAAGAAACCGTAATTAAGTTTGGTATGTCCTTCAATGAGGGCCTCTCGAATGAACAACTCTTGGCATATTGCAGGGTCAATCAGGCTGTAAACTTTGGCCCTTTTAAGCACAATGGGTAAACCAAATAGCGTGACCTTTTCAAAGGCAATAACCGCGCCGCGCTTTTTAGACCAATGGGGTTCAGAATAACTGGCTTGGGTAACATGGGCAGCTAGGGGCTCAATCCATGCAGGGTCTATTTTTGCCACCATACGGGCGAATAACTTAGACGTTTCGACTAACTCAGCGCCCATTACCCATTTAGGTTGAGACTTTCCTAACCCCGAACCGGGGAAAATCATAAAACGAGTATTTCTCGACCCCAGATATTCGCGATCTTTGTCTTTAAACCCAATGTGAGATAATAAGCCTGAAGCAATAGCCTCATGCACGCCTTGATAGTCAGCTTCTTGGCTACTCACACCAAAACCTAACTCAGCCACTGATTTTTTCAACTGACTCACAATGTCCTGCCACTCACGCATACGTAAGTAGTTAATAAAGTTTTGCTTACACCACTTTCTTAGTTGATTCTGACTCAGTTCGGATTGCTGCGCTTTAAACTCTTGCCATAGGTTGTAAAGACTTATGAAATCAGAGTCTTTGTCATGATATTGGCTGTGCTTTTCATCCGCCTGTTGGCGCTTTTCTTGCGGACGCTCCCTTGGATCCTGAATAGATAGGCCGGCAGCAATAACAACCACTTCCATCAAAGCATTGGTGCGATTTGCTTCAATCACCATACGGGCATAGCGAGGGTCTATCGGCAACTTAGCGATTTGACGACCAATTTTAGTCAGCTGATTATTACCTTGCTTAGATACAATGGCTTGTATCTCTTCTAACAAGCGGAAACCGTCGTTGATGTTTCTGTTATCTGGCGGCTGCACAAAAGGAAAGGCGCTAATGTCGCCTAGTTTAAGGGCTAGCATTTGCAATATGACAGACGCTAAATTAGTACGCAAAATTTCCGGGTCAGTAAACTCCGGACGCCCTAAATAATCGTCCTCGCTGTATAATCGAATGCAAATACCCTCAGAGACACGACCACAGCGACCTGAGCGCTGATTCGCCGACGCTTGAGAGATTGGCTCTATAGGTAAACGTTGAACTTTGCTTCGGGCGCTGTAGCGAGAAATACGCGCTGTTCCTGGGTCGATAACGTATTTTATCCCCGGTACTGTTAGTGAGGTTTCAGCCACGTTGGTCGACAACACGATTCTACGACCTGAATGGGGCTGAAAAATCCTGTTTTGTTCCGATGCTGATAAACGGGCATATAAAGGCACAATTTCAGTATTGCGGTATTTTCTGCGTTCTAAGGTATCTTGGGTA
Organism: Alteromonadaceae bacterium; assembly: GCA_027013165.1. GTDB lineage: Bacteria > Pseudomonadota > Gammaproteobacteria > Enterobacterales > Alteromonadaceae > Alteromonas. The sequence goes on along the minus strand of JALUXV010000137.1, from coordinate 8,305 downwards.
TCGCGAATTTCTCGTTCACCACTTAAGAAAACAAGAATATCGCCCGGTGCTTCGCCCATGAGTTCATCAACGGCCAACGCAATGGCATCTGCTTGGTCGGTTTCTCTATCCAGTTCTTCAGGGTCGCGATAGCGAATTTCTACCGGATAGGTTCTGCCACTGACCTCAATGATAGGCGCGTTGTTAAAGTGCTTAGAAAAGCGTTCAGGGTCTATTGTAGCCGAGGTAATAATCAACTTGAGATCAGGGCGCTTATCCAAAAGTTGGCGCAAGTAGCCCAACAGGAAGTCAATGTTTAAGCTACGTTCGTGTGCCTCATCAATAATGATGGTGTCATATTGATTCAAAAACCTGTCTTGCTGCATTTCGGCCAGTAACATACCGTCTGTCATCAGCTTAACGTAACTTCTATCACTCACTTGATCGCTAAAGCGGATTTTAAAGCCGACTTTATCACCCAGAGGTGTATTGAGCTCTTCCGCAATTCGAGTGGCCACGCTTCGAGCGGCAAGACGCCGAGGCTGAGTATGAGCAATCATGCCTTTCACCCCTCGACCTAACTCCAAACAAATTTTAGGTAGCTGAGTGGTTTTCCCAGAGCCGGTTTCTCCCGCTACAATCACCACTTGATGAGAAGCAATAGCTGCTTTGATATCATCTTTTTTGTCACTGACTGGGAGCGGTGGATAAGTAACCTCAGGAAGATTCTCCTGACGCCATTGATGCATATTTGCTGAAGCATCAATATCATTAACCAAGGACTTCCATTTGTTCTCTAATGAGGAATCCTCATTGTCTTTCTGGTTTTTTAATTCACTAGCAAGCTTTTGGATACGGCGCTTCAAACGAAACGTATCCGCCGACAAACACTGAGAAAGTTTTTCGTAAAGAGGCTTGATAGCAATAGACGCAGACAAAACACTACCCTGATGTAATAAATGAAGAAAATAATCGGCGCAGATCCTAGAAGAAGCGCAATCAAAATACCAATGATTTATGCGCTTCTTCTAACGGTGATCGAGTATAGCCCTAACCGAGTGTGTCGTTAGATGCCTGTGAAAATCGCGGAAGATTAAACGCTATAGCAATAACGCCAAAAATAAAAATGAGCATGGGGTACCAGCAATAAGGCGTGATGGCCAGTGGGGAGATGCCAACCACCGCCGCTGCACTTAATAACTGTGCGCCATAAGGCACTAGTCCCTGAAAACTACACGAGAAAATATCAAGTAAGGATGCTGTCCTACGAGGGTCAACACCGTACTTCTTGTTTAAGTCACTGGCGATTGGGCCTGCAGTCACAATCGCAATGGTATTGTTGGCAGTAGTTACATCAAGAAAACTCACCAGCCCAGCAATACTAAATTCAGCGCCTTTTTTACTTTTCACCCCAGACGTTAGCTTTTTAATCAGCCACGTAAGCCCCCCGTTTTGATGCATCAAGGCCACAATACCGCCTATGGTAATGGCAATCATGGCCAAATCTTGCATCCAGCCCATGCCTTTTTGAATACTTTGCATCATAGACAAGGCGTTAAAACTCCCCTGCACTACACCCACTAGACAAGCGCTGGCAATGCCTACCGCTAACACGGTAATCACATTGAAGCCGCCAAGCGCAAAGGCGATAATCAAAAAGTACGGCAATATGCGCCACACATCGTAGTCTCCTGCTTCGACTAAACCAGACGTGTCAACATCGATAAACAACAACATGGCCATAGTGACAATACATGCGGGAATGGCAACAATGAGATTCGCCTTGAATTTGTCTTTAAGTTGTACACCTTGGGTTCGAGTTGCCGCAATAGTGGTATCAGACACAAAAGACAAGTTATCACCAAACATCGCACCGCCCACAACAATGCCCAAAGCTAGTTCAACGGGTAAACCTAAGCTCTCTGCTAATCCAGCACCTATGGGCGACAACGCAGTAATTGTGCCCATGGATGTCCCCATGGCAAAGGAGATAAAGCAGCAAATCAGGAACAAACCGGGAAGAATGAGCGCACTGGGAACAAACTGAAGCGCCATGTTTACCGTGGCATCTCGAGCACCAATGTCGATAGTCACCGCATAAAAGGCACCGGCGAGTAAAAATATCAACACCAATAAAATGATGTTCTTATTACCACCACCTTCACAAAATCTTTGAATTTTATCGGCAAAACTAAGCTTCTGATCTTTAGGGTTTAAGCACAACGCAAAACCAGCACTGATAAAAAAGGCCACCAAAATAGGCATGGCGGTAATATCGTTAGTGACTAATCCGGTAGCAACGACTAATACAACAAAGAGGAGTATGGGTGTTAAGCCCCAAGCGTTTGGCGCTGGTGCTGTATTTTCAGAGTGTTGTTCCACGAACTATCGCCCACATATTAAATAAAACAAAGCCCAAAATCATAAAGGTTTTAACGAGGTACGCAAAGTAAAAATGAGCGATATCAAAAACTTTACGGTAGCAAGGCACGAAGTTCGCTAGGAGTGTAGCCTGTTAATCGTTTAATGGTTCGGCGAAAATTGGGTAGGTCATTCACCGACATGCGCGACGCGCCTTGCAAATTATTCAGTTTTTGCAGCGCAAGTAGAATAAACGCCTGCTGTCGTTTTGCCTGCTCTTGCAATGCTCTAAAACTGGTATTGTGATCACACAAACTGCGTTTTAGTGTTGCTGCACTCACGCCAAGCTCAGCAGCTACATCTGATTGAGACTTTGATGGTGTGGTTATGGCTGCGAAACGGACAAGATCCAGTAAACTCTGCTGGGGTAAAAAATCATCCACTCGGGCTTCTACAGCCACAACATGTGCACGAGTGTTCGGAAATTCATAAAAAAGCGACGACTCAGGCATTGATAGAGTAACCACAGGCGAACCAAAACCGGTATTTAGCCCAAGGTAAGTCTCGTAATCACTGATATTTCGTGGCCGTCCCTGATCCAGTTGACAGCTTAAGTCAAGACGCCTGCCAGCCCATTGTTTGATTAGCGCAACAAGCAGTGACAGCGACATTTCGGTTAAAAAATTCGCTAACTTTTTGCTACCCATTGTATTTTCAATGACCCACACTAGGCTGTCGTTTACCCTATGCCGTCTAAAAGAAACAAAGGGAAAGCTATGCCAACGGTATTGTTGCAATACTTTTATTGCACGGTTGAGATTTTTTGCATGACCTAATGAACGCAAAAATGGCGACTGCCAAACATCGGCTAAAGATTTTCCAATCAAAAAACTCACATCTTTGCTGTTGCACTGCGACTGCACATTGGCCAATAGCGTCAAACATTGATGAGCACTTAATCGGCTCTCGGGAGTAAGCTGCTCTAAAAAGATCCCCGTACCCCGGAGCAATTTGTCTTTATTCGCGCCTCTGGGCACGGCAACTTCAATAGCCGCATTTACCAAATAATAAGCTGGTACAACCTTGTCGGTGGCCGAAACCACTCCCTTCATTTTTGTCTCGTAAGACAAGCCCATTAGGCAACATTCCGCTCGCTGTTATCCAACCGGATGATTAAGCGATTAAGCGTGGTCGCAAGACTATCAGATGAGGATAAAACGGCGAACTCACAACGTACAGCCAAATAAACAGCAGCGCTTTTATTTTTGCTTCTAAAAGCAACATGTCTAATGCTTTCCACTAATTGCTCGACAATAAGGCATGCTTGGGTGTCTTCGGTATCAGGAAGGAGAATAGCAAAGCGATCACCGGCATACCGACACGCTAAATCTTGTTCGCGAAGCCCCATCACAATCAGTTGAGCAATTTCATTCAGATAGCGATCACCTTCAAACTGACCATGATCTCTATTCACTGAAGAAAAATTATTAATATCAAGCAAAGCCACGCAGGCACTGCGATTGTCTGATTGAAGCGCTTTAACACGGGCCTGCCAATAGTCTCCACGATAAAGCTGAGTAATAGGGTCGATGTCTTGGTGACTGCGATAATCCCATTCCCGTCGTCGCAACTGCAAAGTAATGGCTCGCTGCTCTTGATGCCACAAATATAAGGCCATTGTCATGATAACCATGCCCAGCGCCGCAGGATAAGACTCTATATGGCTTAACCATTGCACGGTATCTGGATAGCGCAGAAACTCATCAAGTACGTCTAAAGACACGGAAAATAAGAAACACCCTAAACCAAAGGTAAGTAGACTGGTCACCTTACCTGGCGGACGGCTTGCTAGCACTGCCATCATCCAGCCAAAGGTAAGCACCACAACACACCCCTCACCCACAATATCTAATGCTGATATTTCTTCAACGGTTTTACCGTTGCCATAAGACACTCCTAAAACCATTGCCGATGCAATAATAATAGCGATAAAAGCAAGCCAACCTTTGTGGTGCATAAAATGGGTTGCATTCGTGTTGTTCAACATAATTAACTCTACTGCCCAACTGTTGAGGGCCAAAAACGATTTATTGAGAGCACTATCTCAGTCCACTCAATTTTGTCTAGGGTCAGTTTGGCTCACCAATGTGACAAGTGTGTGGCAAAACTATCATTAAGTTCATTAAAAACAGGAATAATCATATAAATTTCAACGTGATAACAGAGGGGTCAAAATAGCTCAAAGAACATAAATAGCGTTCAAAGTGATTGATTGTAAAAGGAAATGCCATGAATCCGTCACATAAGTGTCACGAAGAGTTTCTACTTTTACGGCAAACACACACTTGAGAGCACAAAACAATGACAAATAGGTTTAAACACACAGCGTTAGCCATAGCATACATGTCAGCATTGGGATTCAGTAGTGCTGCAATTGCCGACGGTAACATTTCGGGAAAAGTCACCCATGGTTCTGAAAACACGGCTTATGTGGGCGCTAATGTAGAATTAGTGTCTGCCTTGGACGAGAGTATAACTTTCAAGGCTATTACCCGACGGGATGGTAGCTTTCGTTTTCAATCCGTTCCTGCGGGCAACTATACCCTTACTGTAGAATATCTTGGCGAATCACCTATCTCACAAGCAGTAGTCGTCGAAGACAATCAAACGATAACCCCAACTCTTGTTTTTGGTGAAAACTCAACAATTGATGAAATTTTCGTACTCGGGCAACGCAGTAGTCAAGCCAGTGCAATTAACCAGCAGCGCGGATCAAATAGAATCTCTTCTGTAGTTTCTGCGGACGCGATTGGTCAATTTCCAGACCAAAATGCAGCGGAAGCCCTTCAGCGTTTGCCAGGACTTTCTATTGAGCGTGACCAAGGCGAAGGTCGTTTTGTAGGTATTCGCGGTATCGATCCTAACTTAAACAACGTGACTATTAATGGTCTCAATATTCCCTCTCCAGAGTCTGGTGTGCGCGCCGTTGCGCTAGATGTGATTCCCTCTGAGCTTATTCAAACCCTTGAAGTGTCAAAGTCTGTAACTTCAGATATGGATGGCGACGCTATTGGTGGTGCTGTTGCGGTGAAAAGTATTAGTGCATTCGACAAGGCACAAGATACCGCTAGCGTGACCGTTCAGCTTGGTCAAAATCAACTGCGTGATGAGCTGAATCCAAAAGTATCCGGTAGCTTTACTCATAAGCTAAATTCTACTTTTGGTATTGCCGCGGCGCTGTCTTATTTTGATAGAGACTTTGGCTCTGACAACATCGAGTCAAATGGCGATGATGAAGTAGAGCAACGCTTTTATGGCATTAACCGAGAGCGTATTGGTGGTGCAGTCAACCTAGACTATCGCCCAGATTTCAACAACCAGTACTTTCTACGTACCCTATACAGTGAATTTTCCGATGACGAGTATCGCTTAGCGAATATTTACACCTTTGACGGTGAAGACAGCGAAATTGAGCGTGAAAGTAAAGACAGATATGAAAGCCAAAGTATTCTTTCTTTCGCTTTAGGTGGTGAGCACCAGTTGCCACTATGGCAAATTAACTGGCAACTGGGTTATGCCAAATCTGACGAAGATGAACCTAACGCTTTGTATTACGTTTTGGTCACTGAAAATGACAGTATCGACAGTGATTTGAATCGAATGATTCCAACCATCACACAAAACGCAGACGCGTTGGATTTATCAACGTACGAGTTAGACGAAATCTCATTTGAAGACAACTACACCAAAGACACCGAGACAAGTTTCAAACTTGATTTCATTCGCCCCATAGAATTAAACGGTAATCAAGGTGAACTGAAATTTGGTACCAAATACCGCAGCCGCGAAAAAGACAGAGACAGTCAGATATTCATTTACGACGGTGACTTTGACGGTGTAAACCCAAGTCAATTCGCCACGTCCTCTCCAGACTACAATATCGGCACCTTTGGCCCCGGTTTGTCTCGTTCATCACTACGCGACTATTTTGGTTCACAGCGCGAAAACCTTGAGATTGCAGACCTTGATAGCGAGCTAGAATCTAACGGTGCCACCTATGTCAATGAGGAGGATATCTTTGCTGCTTACCTTATGGGTACCCTCACTATCGAGAAACTTCAGGTGGTAGCAGGTGTTCGTTACGAATCAACTGATTTCAGTACGCAAGGTATGCGTGTTGAATTAGTTGAAAACGAACAAACTGATACGGAAGAAGTGGTCAATACCCCGTGGGAAGCCGAACGAGATTACGATCACTGGTTACCTAGCATAAACCTACGCTACGACGTGACAGACAAGTTAGTGGTTAGAGGTGCTTACACCCATACCCTTTCTCGCCCTAAGTTTGAGGATGTTGCCGCGTTCCAAATTATTGAAAGTAAAACGGAAGAGGATGACGGCGAATTTGTCACCGAGCGGGAAGCAGAAGTGGGTAATCCACAACTGAAGCCTTATGAAGCACAAAACATCGACCTTTCTGTTGAATATTACCCAGGTGACATAGGTGTCATTTCCGCCGGTTATTTCTATAAAAACATAGACAACTTTATCATCTTTGCTGATGTGGCAGGCACCAGTGAATGGGAAGGTTTTGAAGAGGTGATTCAACCAATTAACGGTGAAACAGCATCACTTCAAGGTATTGAATTGTCGTACGTTAAAGCGTTCAACAACGGTTTAATTATTTCAGCAAACACGACATTTTCCGATTCAGACGCGGTTACCTTTCTCGATGGTGAACGATACGAAACATCACTGCCAAATCAATCTGACACCATTGGTAATTTAACTATAGGTTACGAAGCAGACGCTTACAGCGCTCGACTTTCAATGACCTATAAGAGTGAAAACCTCGAAGAGATTGATGGTGAGCTGTTGAGGATGGAAGATGATCACACCCAGTTAGACTTCATGGCGAAGTATTTCATTAATGAAGACATGCAGTTGTATTTCAACGCAATCAACTTAACTGACGAGCCATTTTATAACTACTTCAACGAGCGTCAGCGTAATGCTCAATATGAAGAGTATGGACGCACTTTCCAGTTGGGCTTCACCTGGCAAATGTAAGTGCTTTTATTGGGTGTAGCACAATAGTGCTACACCATTTTTCCCGCACCTAGAGTGCGTTGTAATTTTTGTTAAAGGTTAAAAACGTTGTGGCAAGTCCACTGCGAAATATAAAATCATGCGTTACTTAGTTTTGTTCAGCCTGTTGTTTACTTATTTTTGCAATAGTGCCGAGCACTTAGATGATCATTATTATCAAACACATTCAATAGACTCCCTGTCAGATAAAGACGGATACTCCTTTCTTGTATTGGGCGACTGGGGACGTAACGGCCATTTCTATCAAAAGCAGGTGGCAAAATGGATGGATATCGCCAGCTATCAGCTAGATGCTGAGTTTATTGCCACCACAGGAGATAACTTCTATGACAATGGGGTTGCATCGGTATCAGACCCTTATTGGCTTTCCTCTTTTGAAAACATTTACCACCAACCCCACTTGTTCGTGAACTGGCACCCTGTGCTTGGGAATCACGATTACCGTGGCAATTGGCAAGCGCAAATTGATTACTCTGGCGTTAGTCGTCGTTGGGAAATGCCAGCCCAATATTATGCTAAAAACATTATGCTCAATGACGAAGCTGCACTTATTTTGTTTATAGACACCAGCCCACTTAACCCCGACTACGCTCACGAGTCCAAGTATTTAACCGCTTTTTCTCAAGGCTCCCATGAACAATTACAGTGGATTGAGGGACAATTAGCATCGTCGCAAGCAAAATGGAAAATTGTGATAGGCCACCACCCTTTGTATTCCAGCGGTAAGCGCTATGGAAAAACTGACGCTATACGCGATGTACTGGAGCCTGTATTAGAAAAGCATGGCGTTGACGCTTACATCGCTGGTCACGAACACGATTTACAACACAACCAATTAAATGACAGTGACCTCGTT
>JALUXV010000136.1 GCA_027013165.1 Alteromonadaceae bacterium | reverse complement strand
TAAAGCCACCAGCAAATTAGAAATGAAACCGCTTAGCTTCAGTTACTTGACGTTGTTTCCGTAGAGTGAGTCATTGGCAGCTTCGTTTATTTCGGATACATATGCTTCTAGTGCGCTTTGTCTTTCCGCCATGGCCCTAGGAATTCGATTCCCGCCTTGTATGGCCTCTTTACATGAAATGTCTTTAAAATCGCGTCTACGTTCCTTACGAGCTATTTCATCTTGCTTTGAGTCGTTAGATAAATGCCGATAATCCAATTGTAAGTAGGTAGTCTTGCTCCCTTCTATTTCAACTGAATGTATTAGCCAGTAATGAAATTGATCGCCACGCAGTTGCTGTAATGGGGAGCGTGTATCACCATCTCCGCTCTGCCTTAAGCTTGGTTGGTTTCTTGAATGCGGTTTACCATCAGACAAGATAACAAGTAGGTCGTATGCTAATGTGCCTGATTTTGGTAGTGCCTCTGAAGGAACAATACCAATGAACTTTGATAATGGATGCTCTTGAATACTCATAACTTTGGCTCCCCAAAGTTACCATTTTCCCACGCTTCTAAATCAGCTAACCGCCAACGTGTACGGCCATTTATTTTTACAGGGTGGGGTAATTGGTTCTTCTTAAGCCAGTCCCAGACAGTGGAGCGGCCTATGTCATAACGAGTAGCTACGGCTTTGTCCGTAAAATATGTTGGATTAGTAATAACAGTGTTCAATTGTGAATCCTCAGATTGTGTTAGAGGATTACAGTAAAATTCGACTTTTTACTTTAGCCGCGGTTAAGGTAAGAGTTTTTTTGCTTTTGATAAATTTTTGCTAAAAGTCCCGAATCTAAAAGTCTTTTGCTTTGCGTTATCTTTGTTAAGGTAATAGGTAAAAAACCATGTTTTAGGTTGATTAGCATTTGGCCTTTGCTGTTCAATATCGTTAAAAACATCGCTGTTTTCAATCAAATGTATAAATTTATCCCATAGCTGCCTCGCTGATTCGTCGGTACTTCGTTTCTGTATAGCTAATTCAGTAATTAATGAAGATATAGCGTTAGCTCGCGGTAGTTTTGCTTTACTTTTTTGTCTTGGAAACATTTTTCTGTACATCTTAAATAAAGCAAATAATTCACCTACTTCTATGAGAGCAGCATCTCTGTTTTCTCTTGCGCTTTCCGCTGATACATATAGTTGTTTCGTTTTAATAAAGTCGACTTTTTCAATCATCTTAGCGGCCAAAGTTTCTAAGTCGTCGTGATGATAGTGTTTAATATTGATCATGTAATCTGATAAACACTTACGTGAAACTCCAAAGCCCGCCTTTCTATCATCAAAAAGATTTAGAGAAACCCAATCTGCGGTTTTGTAAAGTCGTGAGACTTGATTAGCATATTCCTTCTTAATTTGATCGTCAGAACTAATTATCTTTCCTTTGTCTGGAAATTTTATCTTGGCGTATACGTTTGCAGAAGTTGGAAGCCCTCGTGTTGAAAGAAATTGTTCGCATGAGAGCTTTATGTGTTCTAAGTAGCTATCAGCGCTCAGTGTTGAATTAAAGTCCTTTTCTACTTCGTCAGGATAAGTCATCCAGTTTTCATCGTATTCGGTGGTGACAATGCGGCTGTGAGCCTTGCCATGCTCATACTTTGATTTCTCGTGAGGTTTTGTAGGTAATTCTTTTTTTTTGTATGGACGAGTCATTCATTCAACCTCAGTGGAGTAACATTAGAAAAGTCGCCCATACTGGCTTTAACACAAAAGTTTGCCCAATCTGACATTAGTAATCTGCGCTTATCGACTAGAGCATCGCGCGCATAGGCGGCTCTGGTACTATCAGAATGAACGTGTGCCAGCGCAAGCTCTGTTACATCATCAGGGTAATTTGTGTACTTTCGTGACCAATCCTTGAATGTAGACCGGAAGCCATGAGCAGTAACATCATAGCCTAACCTCTTAGGGGCTTTTGATATAGAAACGTCAGTAAGTGGTGTCAATTTGTTAGACGGGAATATGTATTCACATTCACGTGACATCCCCTCTAATAGCGTTGTTGCCATTTCGGAAAGTGGCACTAAATGTTCTTTACCGGCTTTCATTCTTGATGCTGGTACAGTCCACAATTTTGTATCTAAATCTATTTCATTCCACGTTGCGTTTCTAACTTCGCCTGACCTAGCTGCTGTTAGAATTAGGAACTGGAGTGCTTTCGCTGACATCCATTCGGCATTAATGATTTGTTTCCAGAACTGCGGCATTTCTTCAACAGGCAATGCTTTGTGATGTTTTGTCTTACTGATCTTTGCTGGTGGAGGTAACAAAGTTTTTAAACCGCCCTCCCAACGAGCGGGGTTTAACTCTTTATACAAACCTTGAGCGATAGCAGCGTCGAATACATGACTGACATATATTCTTAGACGAGTAGCTGTCTCCGTTTTTGTCTCCCACAAAGGAAGTAGCATTGTTTTGATATCATTTAGGGTGACATCAGAGATTATGCGGTTTCCAATTACCGGTAGGGCATAGTCACGCATTAGTTGTTCTAGTTTCCGCAACTGTTGAGTGGATTTAAAATCCTTACTACGTTTATCTATATATTCGTTAGCCAGTTCTTTGAATGTTCGCAGCCTTGATAATTCAAGTTGCGCCTCTGATTTAAGGATTTGTCGTTCTACAATAGGGTCAATACCGTTGCGGATCTTAACTTTCATAGAAGCAGCAAGTGTTCTGGCATTCGACAAAGATATTTCAGGGTAGCCACCCAAGCCAATATTTCTACGTTTACCGTTTACGACAACTCGTAATATCCAACTAGATGCGCTAGAACCTCTGACCTGAATACCTAAACCTGATATTCGACCTACGGCAAACCAACCATTTTTACCGGAGTTAATAATTGACCTTAATTCTTTATCAGATAACTCTTTTGCTTTTTTTGGCAAAGTTAAAACCCATCATAAAACATACCATAAAAGTGTGGGGTTTATAGTATGAGATTAGACAGGGTTAGACAAGAATAGTTATCAGATTATTGTTTTTATTGGGTCGATTGAATTGTTCTGGAATTGGCTAGAATGTTGGTTGTGTTAGGCCCCGGGCACCATTTCTTAATACCTTTTAATAAATCTTTTTATCCAAATAGCTTATGTTACGATTGAGTATTATTTCACAGTATTACTTTACCTGTTAGATTTACAGCATTAAGAAATTACAACACTGGAT
>JALUXV010000135.1 GCA_027013165.1 Alteromonadaceae bacterium | reverse complement strand
TGGACATCTACAGGCAGACAGGAAAGTGTCGCTGACCATTCCTGGAGGTTGGCGCTGATGGTGGTGTTAGTAGCGCCTCATTTAGAAGAGGCTATTGATCTTGAAAAAGCCTTACAAATGGCAATCATTCATGACTTAGCGGAGGCTATAACAGGAGATATTCCATATTTTGAGGCGCCTGAAGGATCTAAAGCACGTGTTCAAAAGAGACAAAACGAAAAGATAGTAATGAACCAAATTGTTGAACTAAGTATGGGTCTTGGTTTTCCCCTGAAAGAGCTCTGGGAGGAGTACGAAGAAGGAGCTTCTTTTGAGGCAAAGATAGTAAAAGGACTAGACCTTTTAGAATCGCAAATACAGCAATTAGAGGCAGGTGTTGCCACGTGGTCTGAGAATGAGGAGAAGGATGTATTCACAGATAGAGTGATCAATAAGTTAGCTAGAATTAATGATTTTTTATATCTATTTGGATCAAAAACTCTTATCTTATCTCGATTAGCGCTAGGTGATTTTTATGAAAGAAGTAAAAACAAGTCTAGATAGTAGCAGAAATAAGCTGGTAGGTAAGCTTAAACCAAATGTTCATCCAAGTAGCCGCTATCTGAGTGAGTATGAGCGATACTTAAGGACACTGGGATCACCCGAGATCACCTGGAGGCATATATAGCGGATCATTTACAAGATCTAGGCGAAGGGCAGCCTTTGATGATTGCCAATGGAGAAGATGTATGAGCACTGAAACAACATCAGATGCTTCGGAAATTGCCAATAAGCTTCTAGATTTTCTTCACCTTGCGGAGAAACTTAAGTGCACTCTAAGGCATAACTGGACATCTACTGGGAGACAAGAGAGTGTTGCAGAACACTCGTGGCAGCTAGCACTGATGGTGATGCTTATAGAGCCACATTTGAATGAGCCCATTGATTTAGAGAAAGCCCTAAAGATGGCTCTGCTTGATGATGGTGATCGTATCTCTCCTTTAGTTTCAAGTGAACCTACAGGAGCAGGCGAAATTTTTGATTTATGGAGTGAGCTGAGCATTGGTGGATCTAATATTGCACAATTTATTAAAGCCTTGGGCAAGATCAAAGCTAAACTTACGCGTTTTGAGCTTGCGATTCAAGAATTCTATGAAATGGAACATTTGGACGGTATTTCGGATACAATTGACAGTATGCTAGGCCAGCGCGAAAGCTCGCACAATTTTCTTTCATTTTTTGGAGATGCTGTAGACTTACTAACCGAGAATTCCGAATGACAAATTCATCAGCTATAGTTGAAGTACGCAAACTAAATCCGTATGAACGTTTTTTATGGCTTAGTGGCTTACGAGGATCTTATTGTACGGCTTTTGTTTTGCGATTAAAGCAAAAGTTTAGTCGCGAAGTAATCAAAAATGCTTTTAGTGCTTTTGCAAATTCCTGTCCGTTGGTTTCTGCGTGTGTCCAGGCAAGGGGTAATGATTTCTTTTTTAAGGAAGAACGAGAGAGCGATTTTTCGATTATTTTTTCCAACACAGGTGGTGAGAATACTTGGGAGAAAATAATAGAAAAAAGGCTGAATATTCCTTTTAAGGAGGGAGCACATCTAATTCGAGTTGAGTGTATTCAGGGAGCAGAAGTGACTGACCTAATAGTATTTGCGCACCACCTCTTAGGAGACGGAGTGACATGCTCTATGATGGCAGCAGCTTTGGCTCATTATCTGAAGTATCGAACACTACCAAGAGACATTGTAGCCCAGCGAACTTTAGATTTTGATCCCATAGGGCAATTCTTATGCAGAAGCTTGTATGAGGAAAAACGTGATTTTGGTTTACTACCAAATCATAACTGTTCTGATGCCCTACCCTGTACTTACCGCTATCATATTTATAGCGAGTCGGCAACGGCTCATTTCATTAATTCGGCAAAAGAAAACAACACAACTGTTCAGGGTATCCTACTTGCTGCGATAACGTATGCGACCAGGAAATACCTCGACGCACATCAGTTGGATGATGAGGCAATCAAAGTAGATTGTCCAATAAACTTACGTCCCTACCTAGCAGAGGAAGGTGTTGCTGAGAATGAGCTAGGTTGTTTTTTTGGGCTCTTGCCCTTTAAAGCTTCTAGGAGAAGTAAGCAACCATTTTGGGAGCTTGCTAAAGCTTTTCGCAACGAGATTAAAAGAAATCTGAATAAGAAGATCGTCAGTCGAACCTTGTCTGGAATATTGGATATAGTTCAGAGATCAACTGGTGCTGGTGATATCCGAAAATTACGAACCTGTACAGAGCCTTATGTGGGGGTGAGTAATCTAGGGGTTGTACCACTTGAGGAATATACGGACTTAGTTGAAGACTTTGTCCCAATTGTGAATTTAGACGAGGCATTTTACCGTGAAGATTCAGTGTATGTTATTGCTTCTACAGTTTCTGAGCGATTGAGACTAAGTTTTGTTTATCCAAAAATTCAGCATAATTATTCGGATAAAAGCCCTGCTAGTAAAATTATTTCTGGGTTTCTTTTTACTTTAAACAATATCATAACTAATTCTAAAATAGAAAGTGACG
>JALUXV010000134.1 GCA_027013165.1 Alteromonadaceae bacterium | reverse complement strand
CGTCGTTTTATCTTCCTTGAAGAAGGTGACGTTGCGGAAATTACCCGCAGAAAAGTGAGTATTTTTGATAAAGACGGCAATGCGGTGACCCGTGAAATCATTGAATCAAATGTTGAACACGACGCAGGTGACAAAGGCGGTTATCGCCACTACATGCTCAAAGAAATTCACGAGCAGCCTGTGGTTGTGCGAAATGCTCTGCAACACCGACTCACTGATACTGGCCTTGCCGAAGATGTATTTGGTAAAGGAGCAGATGCCATTTTTGAAAACGTAAAACACGTACAAATTGTGGCTTGCGGTACTAGTTATCACGCCGGCATGACAGCCAGATACTGGTTAGAACAATACGCTAACGTAAGCTGTAACGTAGAGATAGCCTCAGAATTTCGCTACAGAAAATCCGTGGTGTATCCAAACAGCTTACTTATCACTATTTCACAGTCGGGTGAAACCGCTGATACCCTTGCGGCCCTTCGCTTAGCCAAAGAGCTAGGTTACATGGCCAGCCTAACTATATGTAACGTGCCTGGTTCATCGCTAGTGCGTGAATCTGACTTGGCGTACATGACAAGAGCGGGGGCAGAGATTGGCGTAGCATCTACCAAAGCGTTCACTACTCAGTTAACCGCATTTCTAATGCTCACCCTTGCCCTTGGTAAGCAAAATGGCATGAGTGATGAAGATGCTAGCGCTATTGTATCGGCGTTGCATAGTTTGCCAGCCAAGTTAGAAGAAACCCTAGCCATTACACAAGGTATTGAAGACCTTGCAGAAGAGTTTGCCGACAAGCATCACAGCTTGTTCCTTGGTCGCGGCGACCAATATCCCATTGCAATGGAAGGCGCGCTTAAGCTCAAGGAAATCTCATATATTCACGCCGAAGCCTACGCATCGGGCGAGCTTAAACACGGTCCGCTAGCGCTAATCGACGACGAAATGCCAGTTATCGTTGTAGCGCCAAACAACGAGCTATTGGAAAAGTTGAAGTCGAACGTTGAAGAAGTGCGCGCTCGCGGCGGTATTATGTATGTATTCGCCGACAAGAAAGCCCCTTTCTCTGGCGACAGCACCATGCGAGTCATTTCAGTACCCACTTGTGAAGCGCCTATCGCGCCAATTGTTTACACCATTCCACTACAGTTGTTGTCTTACTATGTCGCCTTGATTAAAGGTACTGACGTAGACCAGCCGAGAAACCTAGCGAAGAGTGTGACGGTTGAGTAGATTGTTAGTGTAGAGCGCATTTGTGCACGTTAAATAATGTTCGAAACAGAGTTTAATGTGCGCTCCTCTGGGAAAAGTTCGAAACTAAAAAGTTCGCTACCAGAGAAAAGTACGCTTCTTATCTTGCGTTACTTCATCTGTATGAAAAGTATACACTTAGGGCAGCTGTTTGGTATACATAGCAAAATATTGTTATCTAATGTAAATTAAAGATATCGAGCGTTGTAATAGTACGTTTATCACTGAGTATAAAAACATAGACTGATCTAACAATAAATTCATTAGTCACTGCCTTGAAAAATATATGGAGATATTTAAATGTTAGGCAAAAAAAACTTTACCGAAGTTTTGTCATCTCATTATCTAACGCAAAATGTCATTGAGGGAGCTACTCGAGTCAATGCATTATCATTAATCGAACTAGGCTACCACGAGCTTAATTGATGGGTTCTAATGATGAGCCAGCCTATCAAGACCCTGTTCGACTATTAGAGAAGAGCGAATGCATTTAAGCTCACTCAAACTCAAAGAAGAATACCGTACCGGTGAATCGAATCTCGTAAACGACTTCTATATTCCTTGCATGGAACAAAGTTACCTATATCAACGCTCAGTAGGATATTTCAGTTCGACTGTTTTTCTTCTAATAGGGCCTGAAATAATTAACTTCGCAAAGAGCGGCGGTAAAATTCAACTCATATGTTCCCCCTCATTATCGACTGGAGATATTGAGGCCCTGGAATGTGGCTACGGTGATTCTAGTCAGTGGGCATCGGATGAAATTTTGCACACGATTGACACTCTATTTAGTGATAACAGTCTAATAAAAAATACTGAGGCATTAGCCACGCTAATAAAGCTTAATGTGATAGAGGTCAAACTCGCATTTAGGAAAAACTCTGTAGGTATTTATCACGAAAAATTGGGCATATTTTCCGGCAATGACGAAAAAGTATCATTTAAAGGCTCTGTGAATGAAACCTGGAGTGGTTGGCATGAGCGCGGAAACTATGAATCTTTAGATATTTTTTGTAGTTGGATTGATGGGCGAGATGAGAGGCAAGTTAGTAGACATACGCTTTACTTTGAAAGACTTTGGAATAATAAGATAACCGAACTAGAAGTCATTTCCTTTCCTGATGTTGCTAAGAGTAGATTAGAGGAAAGAGCGTTAAACTCTATTGAAGATATCGATGTGGATTCTTTAACTGACTACTTTTCGATTGGGAATAAATACGAAAAATCTAAATCGTCCAAGTCACAAAACGAAAGAAAGCCGCTACCGCATCAGTTGAAAGCATTGGAGGGATGGGAAAAACAGGGGTGTAAGGGAATATTAGAGCATGCAACCGGAAGTGGTAAAACTTTCACAGCTCTTACCGCTTTGAAATCACATTTAGGTGATGATGGTGTCGCTATAGTTATTGTTCCCGATCGCTTGTTGCATAGACAGTGGGCAGATGAAATCAAGCAAGAGATTTCGGATGTCACTATCTTGAAAGCTGGTGATGGGCACAATAGATGGAAAAAAGGAAAAAGTCTCAAGTATTTTACAATGCCTGGTAAGGGGCTTGGAAGACGTATCGTACTGGTTACGATGGGAACTGCATATAAATCTGAGTTTCTGAAATCAATTTCAGGTGGCGAACATATAATGGTAGTTGCAGATGAAGTTCACGAGATAGGCAGTCGAGAGAATTCAAAAGCATTAACTATTTCGTCAGGCAAAAGACTCGGGCTAAGTGCTACTCCAATCCGCTACAGTGACCCTCTGGGAACCCAAAAAATATTTAACTATTTTGGCCCTATTGTTCAACCTCCATTTACCCTTGTCGATGCGATAGAGAGCGGTAGATTAGTAGAGTATGAATATTTCCCTCAAGCAATTAGATTCACAGCTGAAGAGTCTGAAAAGTGGGAAGATGCTACTAAAGAAATTTCAAGAGAGTTTGCTAGGTCGAATCGTGATGATAATGGTGTACCTATACCCTCTCCAAAACTTCAAAATATGCTTATACAACGAGCAAGAATTGCTAAAAAAGCTGAAGCTAAGATCCCTTACACTGTTAAAACCGTCATTGAAAATTATAATGAAGGCGAGAGTTGGCTAATTTATTGTGAAGATCAGTTTCAATTAGCCAAAGTAATTGAGGCATTGAAGTCCAAAGGATTTTCTCCTTGTGAGTATCATACCAATATGGAAGGTGACTCAGATGCGTCATTAGAATGGTTTAAGAAGTTTGGTGGAATAATGGTATCCATTCGCTGTCTAGACCAAGGCGTAGATATACCGAAGATTTCCCATGCAATCATTCTTGCATCTTCACAAAATCCTCGTCAATTCATACAGCGCAGAGGGCGTGTTCTTCGAACATGCCCCGGTAAGTATAAGGCCGTAATTCACGACGCTGTCATGGTACCAGTTTGCCTAGAGAGTGAACCGGGACAGTTATCGCTTCTTAAAAGTGAACTTCAAAGAAGCATCCAATTTTCAAAAACGGCAATGAATAAATCAGGCTCAAATAAATTAATAAGCATAGCAATTGAGTTAGGTATTGATCCTGAAGAGTTCGGATTGTTTGACTCGGCTGGTATTGAGGAGAAGTAGTTATGGCATTAGAGAGCGATCCTTTGGC
>JALUXV010000133.1 GCA_027013165.1 Alteromonadaceae bacterium | reverse complement strand
ACGTGGCTAACGCTATAGGACCTTTGGCGGCTGTAGTCAGCGTTGTTTCAAGCGGTGGCGAAATTAGCTCGAGCTCAACATTAGCACCATGGATTTTGCCCCTTGGTGGACTGGGTATCGTTGCTGGTTTAGCGTTATTCGGTCATCGAGTAATTAAAACCATAGGTCAAGGCATCACGCATTTAACACCGAGTAGAGGTTTTGCAGCAGAGTTAGCCGCAGCCTGTACGGTTGTGATTGCGTCGGGTACTGGTTTGCCAATTTCAACCACACAAACTCTTGTGGGTGCGGTTTTGGGTGTTGGCTTGGCACGAGGTGTGTCAGCGCTGAATCTTGGTATTGTAAGAAACATCGTAGTATCTTGGATTGTTACACTACCCGCAGGGGCTATCCTGTCGATTATTTTCTTTTACGCACTCAAAGCAGCATTTGGCGTAGCCTAATCCCACTCTAATTTTGAAAAAAGAGAGGATTTCCTCTCTTTTTTTATACCCATTATTCAGCTTAAGCCCATATCTAAGTAGGCGCTTTTTAATCTTTATGTTAGATTAAAAGTGACACTTTTAATTACTTAAGGACTACAATGAAGTGGCCTAATCTTAAGCACTTGCATTATTTAGTGACGTTACATCAAGAGCAGCACTTTCACCGTGCTGCCCAACGATGCAATGTGAGTCAGTCTACCCTCAGTACAGCTATTCAGAATCTTGAAGACCATTTTGGCAGTCAGCTTCTTGAGCGTGAACATAAAACCTTTGTTTTTACTTCTTTAGGCTTGGATATCGTAGAGCGTAGTAAAGCGCTTTTGCAAGATGCCGGAGAGCTGGTTGAATATGCGCAAAATGCTGGGAACTGGCAGCGTGGATCACTAAAGTTTGGTGTTATCCCCACGATTGCTCCTTTCATGTTTGAAGGTATGATTGGCGCGTTTTCTTCTTTTCTCCCCGATATAAATGTTGAGATGCAAGAAGACACTACAGAAAAGCTACTTCAGCAGCTTATCGACGGTCAGTTAGACTTGTTGTTGTTGGCACTTCCTATGGAAACACCAGGCTGCAAACAAATGGTGTTAGGGCATGACCCCTTTCATTTGGTAGCTCATGAAGACATGGCTCAAACCTTACCCGATCCCGTTGATGTTGCTAGTTTGCCCAAGAAGAGCATTTTCTTATTGCAACAAGAGCACTGCATGACTGGGCATGCGGTAAGTGCATGTAACCTTCAACATAGCGATCAGATAAGTAGTGTGGCAGCAAGTAGCTTGTATACCTTAGTACAGCTAGTCAACAGCAAAATGGGATACACTTTCATGCCAGAGTTGGCCATAAATCAATCTATCCTGACCAATACGCACCTCAAATCTTTCCCTGCTGAAGCTCAAGCTTTTAGAGAAATTGGTTTGGTTTGGCGCTCGGGGACTACCCGAATGCAGTTGTTCCGCCGTGTGGGCGAAATTCTTGCCCCACTTTTGCCTATTCCCACATTAAAGTAACCAACAATGTCAGTTCTCCATGGAAGGAGCACTTATTGCCAAAAACACTCAATTAAAATTCTTTTCACTTTTTTTCAAACTATTCTCTTACTCGCTTCGACTTTATTAGTACCACAACGAACTACTGAACAAAATTATGGGAATTGCCGTGTTTACCAAACGCGATGAAACATTGGTAAAACAAGCAGTTAAAGGAAGTGATAGGGCGTGGCATTTACTCCTGACGCGCTATGAAAAGCCTATTTTTAACTATGCCTTAAGAATGACGGGGAATGCCGACGACGGTGCAGATTTGATGCAAGATATTTTTATATCTGTGTATCGTAGTCTGACCCAATATAAAGGAGATGGGGCATTCAAAAGCTGGTTATACCGCATAGCGCATTTCCGTTGCGTTGAATATTACCGGCGACGCAAACAATGGGTTGACGTTGACAGTCTTCCTGAAATGGAAAGCGATGCGTGCTGTCATGATGTGGCATTGCATAGTAATAGACAATCGAAAGCATTAATCGTGGCAATGCAAGGGTTACCACTAACGCAAAAAGCAGTGATTGAGCTTAAATTTTTTGGACACTTTACCTTTGAAGACATAGCTAGTCAGTTGGACGTATCGGTAAATACAGTGAAATCTCGACTCTATAGCGGTCTGAGTAAATTAAAGTTGGAGCTAGACAATGAATCCTTCTGATAACTCGTTTGGATATGACAAAGACGACATTTTTGCTGCATGGCTAGACAGGCATTTGACTGAAGAGGAACAAGCGAATTTTGAGCACTTTTATTCCACTGATCAGGCTTTTTCGGCAGCTGTAGATAATGCCAAAAATATGCGTCAAGTTGCTCAAAATTTTGACAGTGTACCCGTACCTCATTGGGACAAGCGAAGACTGTTTTCGTCTGCCTCTTATGAACGTATACGCACAACACCCTGGTTTTCGATAGCCGCTATGGCTATGTCAGTGGGGGCTATGTTTTTGGTGTTGAGTGGCACCCAACTGAGAATTGATAGTGAGGGTGTGACTTTCTTTTCTGCCACCTCTCAAGCTTCTCTCAATGCCTTGGTGGATGAAAAGCTCACTCAGTTTCACAGTGATAATCAGGTATTGTTGCAGAACTATGCCGATGCAATGAAAGAACAGCAAGAGCAAAGTGCAGTTGCACTAACCCACTATTTGCTTAGCTCTAGCCGACAAGAGCGCCAAGCCGATTTCGCCGAGCTAGTGAGCTTTATCAACAACCAACGTCAAGATGATCAAAGGTTTATGACACGCCAGCTCAGTTCATTACAGCGTGAAATTAATTCTATAGGGCAGGGTTATCCATCAACCATGCCAGCCAATTATTTAATGTCTGAAGAAGACGAGTAACCATCAGGAAAGTATTATGAAAACAGTAAAAGCTATCGTCAGTCTTTGTCTTTTCTCAAGCGTAGCTGCTATTGCGGTTGGAGATGATGCCTCTGAGCGATATAGCGATTTATCCAACGAGTTAGAAGTGTTGTCTAACGTAGTAAAAACCACTTTTAGACAAAATCAATCAGAGCGAGGATGGAATATAGGTCAGTTGCAGAGTAGTTACCTTGCGGGGCAGGGCGCTGTAATGAATGTATCTGTGGGGGGGCATTCAAGAGTCTGGATAGAAGATATTGAGAATATTGTGACCTCTATGACATTGCCGCCGAAAGCACCGAAAGCGCCTATTGTGATAGATGGCAATAACTTCGAATTTTCTATTGAT
>JALUXV010000132.1 GCA_027013165.1 Alteromonadaceae bacterium | reverse complement strand
GCGCTATTGCCATGGCTGATACCTTCGAACAACCTGCTTATGCACTAGCGTGGGGGGTGTTCATTGGCGGTTTTGTGCAGCTATTGTTCCAACTACCATTTTTATATCGGGCAGGCTTACTGGTTAAACCTAAATGGGGATGGAATGACCCTAATGTGGTTAAAGTGCGGACTTTAATGATTCCGGCACTATTTGGTGTGTCGGTGGGGCAAATTAATCTATTGTTCGACACATTAATAGCGAGCTTTCTAGTTACTGGCTCTATAAGTTGGCTTTATTATTCTGACCGCTTATTAGAATTTCCATTGGGGTTATTTGGTATCGCAATAGCAACTGTCATTCTGCCAACGCTTTCAAGAAACCATGTGACCAACAATCCCAAGGCGTTTGCCGCTAATATCGATTGGGCATTTCGTATGGTGTGTTTGCTGGGTATCCCCGCTGCGCTAGGGCTTGGTCTAATGGCAAAACCCATTTTAACCGTCATTTTTCAACGTGGTGCATTTACTCAAGAAACTGCCGTAATGGCCTCGTATTCACTTACTGCATACGCTTTTGGGCTATTGAGCTTTATGCTGGTGAAAGTGTTAGCACCGGGCTTCTATTCACGACAAGATACAAAAACACCAGTGAAGTTTGGTATTTGGTGCATGGCCGCTAATATGGTGTTTAACCTGTTGCTGGCAGTTCCTTTTGGGTACATAGGCTTGGCGACCGCAACGAGCTTATCTGCCACACTAAATGCGGGGCTTTTATATTTCGCTTTACACAAGCAAGGCGTGTTTGCACTGAGCAAGTTGTCGCTACTGTTCATTCTACGTATTTTATTGGCCTCAGCAGCGATGGGAACGGTAATAATGTACTTTGACGTAGGCGACCCGTTTTTCCACTACACCTTAATTGAGCAAATTTCCCAAGTGGCAACCACTATCGTTATGGCAGTTGGTGTTTTTGTGTTTACCATGGCGTTGTTTGGTGCGCGCCCAAGACATTTTCGAAGTAGTGTGGAATAACGTGTGTTGATATTGGTATTCCAACGCGTGTCGTTTATAATCGCGAGCTTTAAATTTTTGTGTACCTTAAAGGCGGTCTAATTTCGTGGAATTTATCCGTGGGCTAAATAATGTCAAACCCCAACACAATGGGTGTGTGCTCACTATTGGTAAATTCGATGGTGTGCATAAAGGGCATCAGGCCGTTCTAAAAAATGTTATCGACAAGGCCAGTGCGCTGTCGTTGCCAGCTACCGTAATGGTGTTTGAACCTCAGCCCGAAGAATTTTTTGCGCCTAACAAAGCGCCGGCGCGATTAAGTCCGCTTCGCGATAAATACGAGCAACTAAAAGAGCAGGGTGTTAATCGTTTACTGGCGGTTAGCTTTAACGCAGATTTTGCCTCACAAAGTGCAGACGAATTTGTTCAGCATTGGCTGGTAGAAAAGTTAGGTGTCAAATTTTTAGTTGTCGGCGACGACTTCAGGTTTGGCAAGAATCGCGCGGGCGACTTTGCCATGCTTCAAGCAGCGGGTAAACAATATGGCTTTGAAGTGGTGAGCACGCAGAGCTTCCGCATGCATGAACATAGAATAAGTTCAACAGCAGTGCGTGAAGCGCTGCAAAACAGCGACTTTGCACTGGCTGAGGAAATGCTTGGGCGACCATTTGCTATACAAGGGCGAGTGGTTCATGGCGAGAAAAAAGGGCGAACCATAGGCTTCCCTACTGCTAACGTAATGCTAAAGCGTTGTAGAGCACCTTTACATGGTGTGTTTGCAGTTCGCGTAGACATTAACGGTACCTTGTACAAGGGCGTTGCTAATATAGGTACACGGCCTACGTTAAACGGTATTCGCAATCAGTTAGAAGTGCATATCTTCGACTTGAAAAGCGACCTTTATGGCAAACCAATAAAAGTGATACCTGTTGCGAAAATTCGCAACGAAAAGAAATTTGCTTCATTTGAAGCGCTGAAGATACAAATTCAACGGGACGCAGACCAAGCTAGAGCGTGTTTTTAACAGGTAACTGTACACGCAACATGGTAGAGTTTGCGACCAATAACGACGATTTGACCAATACATGCCTTATTAATGCAACACGCATTGGGTATTAATCAAGGTGAATGGATAATACAATTTTATGAGTGATTACAAAGCCACACTGAACCTTCCTGAAACTGCGTTTCCTATGCGCGGTAATCTTGCGAAACGCGAGCCACAAATGCTAAAAGCATGGCAGGAGAAAAAGGTATATTCAAAAATTCGTGAAGCAAAGAAAGGTAAAAAGCCTTTTATTCTTCATGATGGCCCTCCGTACGCGAACGGAAACATTCACATTGGTCACGCCGTAAATAAAATTCTTAAAGACATTATCGTTAAGTCTAAAACTCTATCAGATTTTGACGCGCCGTACGTTCCTGGTTGGGATTGTCACGGTCTTCCTATTGAACTGATGGTGGAAAAGAAAGTCGGCAAGCCCGGAAAAAAGGTTACCGCCGCTGAATTTCGCCAGAAGTGTCGCGAATATGCACAAAAGCAAGTTGATGGCCAAATGGCTGACTTCAAGCGTATCGGCGTATTCGGTGACTGGGACAACCCTTACAAAACCATGGATTTTCAATCTGAGGCAGACATCATTCGTGCCTTGGGCAAAATCGTTAACTCTGGTCACCTTGAGAAAGGCTTTAAGCCGGTTCACTGGTGTACTGACTGTGGCTCGGCGTTGGCTGAAGCTGAAGTTGAATACAAAGATAAAGTTTCGCCAGCCATTGATGTTAAGTTTCCTGTGGCAGATACAGCTGCAATTGCAAAAGCTTTCGGCGTTGAAGCAGCAGATTTAGAAGCGAATAAGGCCGGTGTTGTTATTTGGACAACTACGCCATGGACACTTCCTGCTAACCGCGCCATTAGTCTTCACCCAGAATTAACCTATAGCATTGTAGATGTACCTGCGCGTTCAGAATGGTTGATTATTGCAAAAGACCTACTTGAAAGTTGTATGTCCCGTTACGGTGTTGAAGAGTACACTGAAATTGCCGAGTGTGTGGGCAAATCCCTTGAACGAACTAAGGTTAATCACCCGTTTTTAGACCTTCAAGTACCACTTATCTTAGGTGAACACGTTACTACTGAGTCGGGTACTGGTTGTGTGCACACGGCACCAGCGCATGGTGTTGACGATTTCAATGTAGGTAAAGAGTACGACATCGAAGTCTACAACCCAGTGGGGAATAACGGAGT
>JALUXV010000131.1 GCA_027013165.1 Alteromonadaceae bacterium | reverse complement strand
CTATGTTTGAAACCCAACCGGCTTATGTATACACGTCGCAAAACCTGCGTAGTCCATTCTTAACCCTGAAAGACAAACAAGGCCCAGTAGTATCCCAACGCAATGCAGACTGTATTCAACCCGACAACAGGCGCACACGGGAGCCACTAGAGAGCTATGGTTTGGATGCGTTAGAAATGACGGGAAACTTTGAAGTCAATGGACGCAAATGGGTGCTTATCAATAGCAATGACGGCGTTTTACACAAAGCCACTCGTGGCAGCCGAATTGGGTTATTTCACGGCACCATTACCCACATTAGCGACACAGACATCAGCATTACACAACTTTTGCCAGACGGAGCAGGCTGTTGGCAACCAAAAGCGACCACATTAACAGGTCAGTCTGCGACAGGAGATAACAATGGCTAAGCATTTTACACCATGGAATTTATCACGGCAGGCGCTAATACTTTTCGCGCTAATCTCTTGTAGCGTGGTCACACATGCGCAGCAGCAAGTGCCTTTGGTATCTCTGGATTCGTCCTCACAAAACATGTTCAAGAGTGAAATTACTGGTGTTAATTTTCAACGCCTGCCCAATGGTACAGGACAGGTGATCCTCAATATATCGGGTCAAATGCCCACACCTCAATTGGTAGAATCACAAGGTAAACTCACTCTCTTACTCGAAGACGCTACACTGGCGCCTGAACAACTCATGAGTATGGACGTGACTCAATTCGCAACACCAGTGAACAGAATAGAAACCTTCCTTGAACAACAACGAACTAAAATAGACATTGATGTTCAGGGCAATATTACCCACAGCTATCATTCTGAAGGTCAAAACCTGTTTATCAATGTAATTGAACAAGCAGAAGACCCAGCCACAACCAATGCGCAAAGTCAGTACAGCGGCGCCCCCATTTCTCTTGATTTTCAAGACGTGCCGGTTAGGCAAGTCCTTCAAATTGTTGCGCAAGTAAACGGATTCAATTTGGTCACTACTGACACGGTTACAGGAAATGTCACCATTAGCCTCACCGATGTTCCTTGGGATCAAGCGTTAGACATGATTCTTAAAATCAAAGGGCTAGATAAACGTTTAGAAGGCAATATATTGCTTATTGCTCCCGCAGAAGAACTAACCGCCCGAGAAACTCAAGCGCTACAATCACAACAACAAGTGCAAGCCCTTGAACCCCTTCATACTGTGAGTATTGCCATTAATTATGCCAAAGCGAGTGCAATGGCCGATATTCTCAACGCATCAGATGGAGGTATCTTGTCACAGCGAGGAACAGCTAGCGTTGATGAACGAACTAACACCTTGTTAATACGCGATACCTTGCCTTCTATTGAACAAGCGCGAGAAATGATTGAGGTTCTTGATATACCGGTCAAACAAGTGCTTATAGAAAGCCGCATGGTCACTGTGCTCGACAATATCGGTGAACAATTGGGTGTACGTTGGGGCTTTAGTGATTTACAAGATGACATTGGCATATCTGGTACCCTTGAAGGCGCAGATTCGATAGCGTCGGGCATAGTGCCTAGCATAGATAACCGAATGAACGTCAATTTACCTATCGCAAACGCAGCGGGTTCTATAGGTTTTCAAATGGCAAGCCTAGTTGATGGCACCATATTAGATTTAGAGCTGTCTGCACTGGAATCAGAAAACAAGGGGGAGATCATAGCTAGTCCCCGTATAACCGTTGCCAATCAACAAGAAGCCTACATTGAGCAGGGAACAGAAATTCCCTATGTTCAAGCCACTTCAAGTGGTGCAACGTCTGTTGAATTCAAAAAAGCCGTTTTATCCTTAAAGGTAACACCTCATATTACTCCGGATAACCGTATCATTCTTGATCTCATAGTCACTCAAGACACACGGGGAGAAACCGTTTCAACCTCAACTGGCGACGCCGTTGCAATTGACACTCAGGAAATTAAAACTCAAGTGCTCGTTGAAAATGGGGAAACCATAGTATTGGGTGGTATTTTTCAGCAAACTAGCACAGATGCAGCTACCAAAGTGCCGGTGCTAGGTGATATTCCTGTGGTGGGCGGCTTGTTTAGAAACACCTCTGAATTGCAACAGAAACGAGAATTATTGATCTTTGTGACGCCAAAAATCATATTAGACGTGCGAGATTAAGTAAGTGAGCTCTGTTTCTATCCACACAGAGCCCTTTCAAAAGCCTACCCAATGCGGTTTGAAGTGCTACTTTTACATATTATTGCGAATAAGTTTCAACAAAACTTGCATCGACTGACTTGAAACTGAGATAATCGCCGCCTCGAAATTTTCGCGAGGTTAAAAGAGTAGTGCTTGTTGGACATAAATAGGCACACGTCAATGGGTAGACTGGTAAGGCAACAGTGCGCTACCCCTAACATGATAAAGTTGTGATATAAGCAAATATGGCTGAGAAACGTAATATCTTTTTGGTTGGCCCAATGGGTGCCGGAAAAAGCACAATTGGCAGACACCTAGCAGATGAACTTCACCTAGAATTTTTTGATTCTGACCAGGAAATAGAGCGACGCTCTGGCGCCGATATCGCTTGGATTTTTGATCTTGAAGGAGAAGACGGCTTCCGCAAGCGTGAAGAAAACGTGATCAATGACCTGACAGATAAGCAAGGTATTGTACTTGCGACTGGCGGTGGTTCAGTGGTAAATAAAGCAGTACGCAATAGACTGTCGGCTCGTGGTATTGTGGTTTATCTTCAAACAACTATTGATAAACAAGTTGCACGTACGCAGCGCGACAAGCGTCGCCCACTACTACAAAACGGCGATCCAGAACAAGTGTTGCGCGACTTGGCAGAGAATCGCAACCCTCTTTATGAAGAAGTTGCTGATTACGTTGTTGAAACAGATGACCAATCTGCCCGTTCTGTTGCAAACCAAATTATTAGCAAAATCGGACTGTAAATACATTAAAAGGAGCTACGTCCATGTCAATCTTAACCGTGGAACTTGGAGAACGTAGCTACCCGATAAATATAAAGGCCGGCCTGCTCTCGCAAGCTGGCCTTTTTCGTTCATACATTAAAGGCCCATTAGCGGTTATTGTAACGAACGAGACGGTAGCACCCTTATATCTTGAAAAAACCATTGCTGCATGCGGCGATGTTCAGGTAGAAACCGTAGTACTTCCCGACGGTGAACAACACAAAAACCTAGAACAATATGGCGTGGTCATGACACGCCTACTAGAAATGAATGCAGCCCGAGATACCACATTGATCGCGCTTGGTGGTGGTGTCA
>JALUXV010000130.1 GCA_027013165.1 Alteromonadaceae bacterium | reverse complement strand
TGAACCCAAATAGCAAAAATGTAAATTTCTATGGATATCAGGAAAATAGTTGGTCGGTGTGAGAGGATTTGAACCTCCGACCCCTGACACCCCATGACAGTGCGCTACCAGGCTGCGCTACACACCGACCGAAAGAGCCGACAAGTCTACTTATTTTCAATGAGTTTGCAACGAGAATTACGATATTTGCTGCTAAACGTTTATTTTACGGTCAATTCTCAGAAAATTCGGTGTTAAAGCGTGACGTAACACACCACACTCACCACACTTGCCACCACAATATTCAGTACCACACCTTCCCTTGCCATGGTTTTGATGTCGAATTTGTCTGTAGCGTAGGCGATGGCATTGGGCGCTGTTGCAACTGGAAGCATAAAGGCGCAACTTGCACTGATTGCTGCGGGGATCATAAGGAGTTTAGGGTCAACCCCCACGGCTGCGCCGGTGACTGCCAGAATAGGCATTAGCAAGGTAGCTGTAGCGGTGTTTGAGGTTATTTCCGTTAAGAAAGTTACGAATAAGCAAGTCACCAATATGAGTAAAAATATGGGCAATACCGACAGCTCGTTGAGCCACCCGCCCATTAAACCACTAAGGCCAGATGCCATGAACGCCTTTGCTATACATATACCGCCAGAGAACAACAGTAACATGCCCCAAGGAATGTCATTGGCAACCTTCCAGTTCAGTAGTTTGTCGTCGTTTTCTTCACCGCTGTTAATCATGAACATTGCTGCCACACCTGCAACCGCGATAGTGCTGTCGCCAATACTGGTAATGCCCAACCAGCCTGTCCAGAACGGGCGAAATACCCATGCCATTGCTACCGTACCAAACACCATTAACACGCGAATTTCTGCTTTGCGCCATGGGCCTGGTTCAGGAAGAGTGATCTCCCCTACTTTGCCTAAGCCTCGTGCTAGCCACATGGCCATCAACGGAATCGATAAAACCACAATGGGAACGCCAGTTTTCATCCAATCTACAAAACTGTATTCCACCCCTTGAGTTTCTTCATACACACTCATGAAAATGATGTTGGGTGGTGTACCGATAGGTGTTGCAACACCTCCTAAGCTTGCGGCATAAGCGATACCTAAGATAAGAGCAATGCCAAATCTTGAACCTTCCATTGCATTAACTATGGCAATGGCCATTGGAAGTATCATTAAAATGGTAGCTGTATTACTTATCCACATGCTCAGCACGGCCGTGGTCAGCATAAAGCCAAGAATAAGCTTAAGTGCGCTACCTGACCCCGTCACCCGCAACATGTATATAGCAAAGCGCTTGTGTAAATCGGCTTTTTCTAGGCCCTTGGATAACATAAAGGCTGCCATTAGCAGCATGATTACGTGACTACCCAGAGAAGACGCTGCTTCTTTGTGGCTGATTACACCCGCGAGCGGAAAAGCAGCAAAAGGGATCATAGAGGTTGCCGGTATAGGCAGTGCCTCGGTTATCCATAAAATGGCAACAAAGAGTGTGATACTGGCAGTGAGGTAAATTTCGCTGGGTTGGTTAATAGCGTACAAGCCAACTGACAGCGAAACGGAGCTTAGAAAGGCGATTAGCAATATCCATGTGGTTTTTGACATTTCCTAGCTCCTCGGTATCAGTTAGTTATTTTCGTTTGTCTGATGATATTCGGCTGGCTACGGCGCCAGACTGATCTTTATATTTAGCGTCTACTCTTGCGTTGTAAGGCTTCTCCGCAGGGTTAGAAAGTACCTCAAAACTCAACGCGCCGATTTTCATTAACGGCTTTAGCGCCAATGGCAATTTACCACTGTTGTAAAATTCTAAAACGATGTTGCCAGACCAACCTGGGTCGATTCTATGGGCGGTTACATGCACCATTAACCCCAATCTCGCTAATGACGAACGGCCGTCTAACCAACCAACAATGTTACTTGGCAAAGTGACTGACTCATGGGTAATCGCCAACGCCAATTCACCTGGGTGAAGAAAAAACGACTTGTCATCAGGGATAACAATTTCGTCACTCATCACGGAATTCAAAGCTTCTTGTACTTGCGCTTTGGGTCCGCTCAAGTCTATGTAAGGCGCTTGGTGGTCTTCAAATACTCGAAACTTATTGCCCAAGCGCATATCAACAGTAACACCGCTGATTTGATCGTAGTCGGGAGTCGGGTTTATTTTAATCTTACCCTGTTGAATATATTCGTAAATATCCCGATCGCATAACCGCATAACATTAATCCTAACAATAAAAACGCCACTATTATGCGTTGGGAGCGCAATCGACTCAATGTGAATTACTGTGGAATATTATGTTTACGCCTTGTATTCACCATGTTTACCACTAAACCGTTCATTATTAAAGCGATTTAATGCCAATTGTTTCTCCGCGAATGTGCTGTTCAGATGTGCGAATAGGCTGAGAAAGCGCCAGTTGCATAGAAACCGCACGGGCCGCTTCTCGGTAACTATCACTCAGCGGGTCGTCGGGCGACGCAAACAAAAGGGGCGTTCCAGCATCCACATGTTCACGAATGCCTATATCTAAGGGCAGTTGGCCTAACAAAGGTAAACCATGGCGTTGTGCCAATGACACACCACCGTCTTTTGAAAATATGTAGTCTTTTGTACCGCATGCGCGGCATTGGTAGTAGCTCATGTTTTCAATAAGGCCGAGCACTGGCACATCCACTTTATCGAACATGCTAATGCCTTTTTGAGCATCGGCTAGGGCTAAATCTTGTGGAGTGGTCACAATAACTGCGCCGCTTAAGGGCACTTGCTGTGCCATTGTGAGTTGAATGTCACCCGTACCCGGTGGCATGTCTACAATCAAATAATCAAGCACTGGCCACAGGGTTTCGTCTAATAGTTGTTTTAGTGCACGGCTTGCCATTGGCCCTCGCCATACAGCAGCGTCTTCAGCAGGAACAAGGTACCCAATAGAGTTCGCCCATAATCCATGCGCATTAAGCGGCTGCATGTGTTTGTTGTCTTCGCTGGTGGGGTGCTCCCCTTCGTTACCAAGCATGATAGGTAATGAGGGCCCGTAGATATCGGCGTCGAGCACGCCTACGGTTGCACCTTCTTGAAGTAGTGCACTTGCCAAGTTTATGCTAGTAGTAGACTTACCTACTCCGCCCTTGCCCGAAGCCACAGCAATAATATTTCTAATGTTGGCAATGGGGTTTTGCTTAGTTTGCGCGCTAAATATTTTTTGATGTATTTCAATGTCGTGCTCGGCAACTTCCCCCTCTAACGCCTGTACTAAATGTTGGGT
>JALUXV010000129.1 GCA_027013165.1 Alteromonadaceae bacterium | reverse complement strand
ATTGGCAGTGGCACTGTCCATTGCTAAATGTGTCGGTAAGTGGCTTGCGTTTTCCTTCTATCCCTTTACAAAACGCGTCGACGGCAATGGCGGCGTTAGCTCATATTAATTGTTTACCCAATGAAGTTAGGTTAAAAGAATTAACCCTGAATGTGGCTATGCCGGGCCGCCAACACCTTGTTAGTGAATCTCCGTTGATTGTGGTTGATGTAGCGCATAACCCTCAAGCTACTGAAAACCTTAAGCAGTGGTTACACACAGTTAAGCAAAGCCGTAGCGTTACTCGTACGCGCTTTGTTGTAGGGATGTTGAAAGACAAAGCCATTGAAGAAACCCTAGTACCACTTACCAACAGTAATGCTTGCTGGTATCTTGCCAATACTCAAGGAACCCGAGGTTGTAGTGCACAAGTATTACAAGATGCGCTTTCACGTGCTAATGTACCTGCAAAAGATATGTTTACGTACAGCAAGGTTTTAGAAGCTTACAACGCGGCCATTAGTGATTACACACTAGGCGAGCTTATTGTTGTGTTTGGTTCATTCCTCACCGTTGCTGACGTACTTTCACAACACAGTGCTTACAGTGAATAGGAGAAGCATGTGACATCGGCATTAAAGAACCGATTGGTCGGTACTATTATCATAGTAGCCTTGGCTGTAATTTTTTTACCTGACTTTTTGGATAGGGAAAAGCAAACCAACAATACGCCGTTTGTTTCTGTACCTGTTAGCCCGCAGCAAAAACCTATTGTTGATCCTGAACCTTTCCCCGTAGATAGGGTGTCAAATTCGGCACAACGTCCCATTGAAGTGGTAGAGGATCTTCCGTTAGACGATATGCCAGAAGAAACTGTGGTTGAAGCTTCTGTAGAGGTTGTTGAAGAAAGCAATGTTAATGATCTCGCTGCACAAACGGTTGTTGAGCAACCGGCCGAGCGCAGTAATGAAGGCGCTGGCTGGGTGATACAGTTAGGTAGCTTCAGGCATGAAAGAAACGTGATGAGTTTATTAGACAAGCTTGAAAATGCCGGTTATCGAGCTTTTAGTCGCAAGATACAAACACAGTCGGGCTTGTTAACCAAAGTGTTTGTTGGCCCTGATTTAGACAGACAAAAACTAGAGTCAGCTCTGCCACATTTAAAAGAGTTAACTGACCTTAGCGGTAAGGTAACAAGGTTTTCAGTAAACTAAAGCGTACGCTTTTTGAGATAGCCTAAATCGCATTGGTAATCTGTCGGGCTTCTGTTAGAATGCGCGCCATCTTAGCCACGGCACGCTGTTCGACGTTCATTAACAGCAAAAAAGTGATAAAGACACGATGAATTGGGTAGATTTTTCCATACTGGGTATCGTTGCGGTATCTGCCATTATTAGCCTGATAAGAGGCTTCGTAAAAGAAGCTATTTCTCTAGTAGTGTGGTTTGGAGCGCTTTTCATCTCGAGTCAATTTTATGCAGATCTAGCAGTTTACTTTACTTCAATAGACGACCAATATTTACGCAATGGAGCGGCGATAGCAGCCTTGTTCGTAATCAGTCTAATACTTGGAGGAATGTTGAATTATGTTATTGGTCAACTCGTGCAAGTCAGTGGATTATCGGGTACGGACAGAGCCCTAGGTATTGTATTTGGTGCGCTGCGCGGTGTGTTGATTGCCAGCGCAGTACTCTTCTTTTTAGATACATTTACTACCGCGGCATCGTCGCAGTGGTGGCAAAACTCGGTACTTATTCCAGAGTTTGCGATTATAATTGAATGGTTCTTTACGTACGTAAAAGACACCTCTAGTTTCTTAAAAACGGCTTGATATAGGTAACGCGAATGTGTGGTATTGTTGGAATAGTTGGTAAAACCCCAGTGGCTCAGTCGCTGTATGACGGTTTAACGGTGTTACAGCATCGAGGCCAGGATGCCGCAGGAATCATGACCATTGACCAAGGCATGTTCAATTTGCGTAAAGCAAATGGCTTAGTTAGAGATGTATTCCATACCCGTCACATGAAGCGACTCACAGGAAACATGGGTATTGGGCATGTAAGATATCCCACTGCTGGTACATCGAGTTCAGCGGAAGCACAGCCATTTTATGTAAACTCTCCATTCGGTATTGCTTTCGCGCACAATGGTAACCTCACCAATGCGCACGAGCTAGAAGAAGAAGTTTTTCGTATTGCCCGCAGACATATCAACACCACGTCAGACTCTGAGTTGTTGCTGAACATTCTTGCTCACGAGCTTCAAGAGCAAGCTGGTTTTAACGTAACCGCAGATGACATTTTCAGCGTTGTAACTAAAGTTCATAAGAAAATTCGCGGTGCGTATGCAGTTGTTGCAGCAATTATCGGTCAGGGTATTGTGGCGTTTCGTGACCCACATGGTATCCGTCCGCTTTCTCTTGGCAAGCGTATCACTGAGCTTGGTGAAGAGTGGATGGTTGCTTCAGAGAGTGTTGCACTAGATGCCGTTGGTTTTACGTTTATTCGTGATGTTGCGCCGGGTGAAGCCGTGTTCATTACTGAGCAAGGTGTGCTTCACACACAACAGTGTGCCGAAAATCCTGTCACGTCACCATGTATTTTCGAATTTGTATACTTTGCGCGCCCAGATAGCCACATCGATGGGATTTCGGTATATGCTTCACGTGTTAATATGGGTCGTAAACTGGGCGAAAAAATTGCCAAAGAGTGGGCGGACTTAGACATTGATGTTGTTATTCCTATTCCAGAAACATCATCAGACGTTGCGCTTCAGATTGCGAATACCCTTGAATTACCTTATCGACAAGGTTTTGTGAAGAATCGCTACATTGGTCGTACCTTTATTATGCCTGGGCAAACTATGCGTAAAAAGTCGGTACGCAGAAAGCTCAATGCGATTTCTTCTGAGTTTAAAGGCAAGAATGTACTCCTTGTTGACGACTCCATTGTTCGTGGAACTACGTCAGGCCAAATTATTGAAATGGCTCGAGAGTCTGGTGCTAAGAAAGTGTATTTTGCTTCCGCAGCCCCTGAGATTCGTTTCCCTAACGTTTATGGTATCGATATGCCGTCTGCGAATGAACTTATTGCCTATGGTCGTGAGATCGATCAAATCGCTGATCTTATTCAGGCAGATGGTCTAATTTTCCAAGATATCGAAGATCTAGTGGCAGCTGTTCAAGAAGAAAACACCGCCATACCACGTTTCGAAACCTCGGTGTTCGACGGAAATTATATTACTGCTGATATCGACCAAGCATACTTGGAGCGCATTGATATATC
>JALUXV010000128.1 GCA_027013165.1 Alteromonadaceae bacterium | reverse complement strand
TAAAGCATTAATGACTGACGGCGTATATTTAGCTGACCCACATCGTTTTGACTTACGTGGTGAACTTACTCACGGTACCGATGTTGAAATAGATATAAACGTTGTTATCGAGGGCAAAGTAGCACTGGGCAGCAATGTGACTATAGGCCCTAACTGCATCTTAAAAAACTGCTCCATTGCCGATGGCAGTGTTATTGAAGCTAATTCAATTATTGAGCAAGCAAGTGTCGGTGAAAGTTGTACCGTAGGCCCATTCGGGCGTTTGCGCCCGGGTGCAAAAATGCTTGCCAATGCAAAAGTGGGCAACTTTGTTGAAATGAAAAAAGCCGTGTTGGGTGAGGGTGCAAAAGCAAATCACCTAACTTACCTAGGTGATGCCGAAGTTGGCGCTGGCGCTAACATTGGTGCGGGTACTATTACCTGTAACTACGACGGTGTGAATAAATCTAAAACCGAAATTGGTGAAAATGCCTTTATTGGATCTAACTCAGCACTAGTTGCGCCAGTATCTATAGGCAAAGGCGCTACCGTAGGCGCTGGG
Organism: Alteromonadaceae bacterium; assembly: GCA_027013165.1. GTDB lineage: Bacteria > Pseudomonadota > Gammaproteobacteria > Enterobacterales > Alteromonadaceae > Alteromonas. Next base: position 2,750 of record JALUXV010000128.1, on the reverse strand, counting down.
TCGATTGTCACGTCAAATGTAGAAGACAATGCCCTTGCTGTAGCCAGAAGTAAGCAGCGTAACATTGCTAACTGGCCGCGCCCGACCAAAAAAAGTTAGCCAAAAAACCACACAACAACAAATAGCAAACCCTACTTAACAAAGGATATAAAAAATATGATACGTACCTTATTAGTAGGGTTTGGATTTTCTGCCACCACCTTTCACTTACCTTTCATACGCCATTTAGACGCCTATGGCGTTTCCGGCGTTGTGTCGTCAAGATCAAGTGATGTGCATGCTGTGCTGCCAGATGTTGCTGTTTATCCTTCATTAGAGGAAGCATTACAGCAAAGTACGTTTGATTTGGTGATCATCACTACACCAAACGTGCTTCATGCCGAGCAGTCACGTATAGCCCTAGAGCACGGTTGTCATGTGTTGGTAGAAAAACCTTTTACTCTATGCAGCAAGGAAGCTGAAGCGCTGGTGACCCTAGCCAACAAAAAACAGAAGAAGTTGTGTGTATTTCACAATCGCAGATTTGATGGTGACTTTCTAACGCTTCGCTCGCTAATAGACCAAGGAAAGTTTGGGCGCATTGCCCGTTTCGAGAGTCGTTTCGATAGATTCAGACCTGTACCTCGAAACCGATGGCGCGAAAATGCTGGGGCCGGCAGTGGTATCTTTTGGGATTTAGGCCCTCACCTTATTGACCAAGCGCTTGTGCTATTTGGCGAACCCAATCAAGTTAGCGCGAATATTCTTACGCTGCGAGAAAACGGCCAATCAGATGACACCTTCGATATCACACTGTTCTACGACAATCTTGTGGTTAAGTTAGGTAGCTCGGCGTTTCAAGCGGGCAACACCTTGCGTTTTGATATGCAAGGCACACTGGGTAGCTTTAGAAAATTTGGCTTAGACCCAAAAGAAGACCAATTGAAAGCTAACCTTGCTTTTGATCACGGCGACTGGGCACAAACTCCTGTTGATGAACATGGAAGCTTTTGTAATGAAAGCTCTTGCCAAGTTGTGCCGACCTTACCTGGAAACTACCTTGGCTTTTTCATTCAGTTGGCCGAAGCAATTGCTAACTCTCATGAAAACATAGAGTTACCGGCTGAGGCGAGCTCGGTTGTAGCGGTAATTAAGGTTGTTGAAGCGGCAATTCGTGCGAATAAGTCCGGCCAAAACGAAATCTTTTGATCTAATCTCTTGCATTATGTAAATCTTCGATCTATTTTTATTTCATATTGATATTTTATCGCTTTCGTTTTGAAAGTTTTGATGTTGGCGAAGTAAGGTAGTCATGCGGTGAGTCAGAAGTATTCATTGAAACAACGACAAGACGGCATTGTTGATTGGGTTAACGCCAATGGGTTAACTCAAGTAGACGCATTAGCCGCTATGTTTAATACATCGGCTGTTACTATTCGAAAAGATCTGTCTATGCTTTCTAAAGCAGGACGATTAATTCGTCAGTTTGGCGGCGGTGCGCCACTACCTAAAAGCGAACAGAATAACTTTAATAGCTCCCAATCTTTGTTAGACGATAACGATGAGTCTCATTCGGTGAAACAAGGTATTGGCGCTATTGCAGCAAAACAAGTAGCCAACGGTGCCCGTATAGTTATCGACAGCGGGTCAACTACCAAACACATGCTGCCCTTTTTAGACAAGGTGGCTAATTTGGTGGTGATGACCAATGCGCTGGATGTCGCAAATTACCTGACAAAGCGTGAACCCGAACCTACAGTGTTAATGACTGGCGGAACGTGGGACGCTAATTCTCAGTCATTTCAGGGGGCTATGGCTGAACAGCTGGTATCGGCCTATGACTATGATTTTGCCTTTATCGGCGCCGCAGGTATTGACGTATCAAGAGGTACTACGACCTTTAATGAGCTAACAGGCTTGTCGAGAGCCATGGCAACATCTGCCAAGCACGTTGTAGTTATGGCCACCTCAAGCAAGCTGTCTTACAAAATGCCCAATTTAGAATTGGGCTGGCAAAGTATTTCGACGTTGATCACCGACAAGGGTATCAGTGAGCAAGACAAAACAACTATTGAACAACAAGGCGTAACGGTACTTATCGCGTTGCCTAGTGGAGAATAATCATGTGTGGAATTGTAGGTGCAGTAGCAGAACGTAATGTAGTAGAAATTCTGCTTGAAGGATTACAGCGACTGGAATATCGCGGCTATGACTCAGCAGGTGTTGCCTTGCTTACTCGTGACGGCGAACTCACGCGCATGCGTCGTACCGGTAAAGTAAAAGAACTCGCAGATGCGATTTCTACCGAAGAAGCGCTTGGCTCTACTGGTATTGCTCACACCCGCTGGGCCACCCATGGTGGGGTAACAGAGGCCAACGCTCACCCTCACTTCTCAAGTGATCGTATTGCGGTAGTACACAACGGTATTATCGAAAACTACGAAACCCTGCGTGCCGACCTTACCGAGAAAGGTTACACCTTCACCAGCGACACCGACACAGAAACCATTGCTCATACCATTAACGAAGCAATGAAAACCACCGACAGCTTGCTTACTGCGGTACAAGAATCGGTTAAAACCTTTCACGGAGCCTATGGCACAGTCATCATGGACAAAGCTGACCCGAGTCGCGTGGTCGTTGCTCGTTCAGGTAGCCCGCTTGTAATAGGTTTGGGGTTAGGTGAAAACTTTATTGCTTCTGACCAACTAGCACTTCTGCCAGTTACCCGTCGTTTTATCTTCCTTGAAGAAGGTGACGTTGCAGAAATT
>JALUXV010000127.1 GCA_027013165.1 Alteromonadaceae bacterium | reverse complement strand
GGCATACTGGAGACAGAGCCTAGACAATACACTAGATTCAGCGAAAACTATCGGTGCTGTAACTGGTAACGTTGGTGCAAGTACTAGCGGTTCACTAGTTAACAACTCAGTATTCGGTGAGGTTTATGCGCCATTGTTCGACAACGGTACGCAAACTCTTAGCGTAACTGTTGGTGCACGTTACGATGACTGGGATGCATTTGATTCTGGTACAACGTACCAAGTTGGTATTGAAGGTACAGCAGTAGAAAATCTTAAACTGCGCGCTACTTACGGTACAGTATTCAGAGCGCCTACTATTAGCGACTTGTTTGGTGGAATCGTAGATTCATTCCCAACTTATGTTGACCCTTGTATTCCTGCTGACGGCGAAGCGCTACCTCCTGGTTGTGCGCAAGTTGGTGTTCAGCTAGATACTCAGGTTAACGCTAAAGTTGGTGGTAACCCTGATATCCAGCCTGAAGAAGGTGAAACAATGACAGTTGGTGTGGTTTACTCTCCATCAATTGGCGAACATGACCTTACTTTCATCGCTGACTACTGGAACGTTGAACTAGAAGACGGTATTACATCTCTTGGTGTTACCCGTATCCTAAACGACTGTTATGTGGATGAATTAGACGCTGCGTGTTCACTTATCACACGTAATGCTGACTACTCAATCAATAACATTTTGGATTCTCAGCTTAACCTTGCCAAGTTTACTGCGGAAGGTGTTGACGTAGAAATGCGTTGGGCGTACGAGAACGATTGGGGTAACTTCAACGCTGCAATTATCTACACTCACTTGCTTGAGCGTACGTCACAGCAAACTGTTGATAGCGAAGTGGTTGACTTTGCAGGCCTATTCGTAGGTTCTAGCTTCCCAGAAGACAAAGCTAACATCCAACTACGTTGGTCAAAAGATGACTTGTCTGTTGCAGTACTTGGTGAATACATCGGTAAGATGACTAACGATAATTCTCCTTTTGCAGCATTCCTAGGTGGATATCAGCAAACTATTGATGCTGAGCTTTACACTGATATCACAGTTAACTACAACTTTGATAAGTTCCGTGTAACTGCAGGTATTAACAACGTTACTGATGAAGCTCCTCCATACGTAGATGGTGGTTTCAACGCTTCAACTGACCCTTCTACTTACAGAATGTTCGGTCGTGGTTACTTCTTAAGACTTAACTGGTCTTACTAATAAGTAACTATAATTACTCAAAGTAAGTAACAAAAAAGCCAGTTGCAATTTATTGTATACTGGCTTTTTTATATCTGTTTTTTACCCATATAACTAATTTATAGGGCAAAGCACTCGGTAACTCTCAAGGTTAGTGTAATAGTAGTGAACGAAAATATAGACAAACTGAGTCAGATGGGGCGTATAGCTATTCAACGACAAGATTGGGCGAAAGTAAGTCAATCAGCTGTCGGAATATTAAATTTAAACCCAAATAGCGCTGAAGGTTTTTTCCTTGCTGGAATTGTAGAGCGAGTTGCTGGTAGGTTAGGCAATGCCATAAGATACTTTGAAGCTGCCCTAAATGCTGACTCTCAAAGATATGATGCGGCGGTTGAGCTAGCGAACCAATATTCTCGTTCAAGGCGCAATGGTAACGCCGCAGAGTTACTAGCAAAATACGAAGATTCATTGTCGGCCAGTTCTGTATACTCTGATCTAGCAGGGACTGTGTTCAATGATATCGGTATGCCAGAACGGGCTTACCCGTTATATAAGCAAGCCGTTGAACTTCAGCCAAATGTTGATTTGTTCCAAGCCAATCTAGCTGCTTGTAGTGTTTTCCTGGGAAAAGTTGACGAAGCAAAGGTCATTTATGAATCGCTTTTACAGCGGTTTCCAAACCATCAAAGAAATCACTATCAACTTTCCCGTCTTGCAAAAGCGAAAGACGATAAACATATTTCGCAAATGTTGGCTACCTTGTCATCCTCTCAAAATAAGCCGGAACGTAACATCTTTATGTACTTTGCCATAGCCAAAGAACTAGAAGACTTAGGGCGATGGGAAGAAGCATTTACCTATTATAAAAAAGGTGGTGATGCAGTTTGTTCGGTAGCAAAACACGACGTTAATGAAGATATCGCTTTAATCGATAAGGTAATTGCTAAATGCACTAGCGAATGGATAGAAGGTTCATCTCCAAGCTATAAAGGCAATACGCAACCTTTGTTTGTTGTTGGCCTTCCTCGCACGGGAACAACATTATGTGAGCGCATCATCTCAAATCACTCTCAAGTTGAGACGCTCGGAGAAACACTGTTTTTTCAAATGGTGCTAAAGCAGCATAGTGGCGTACAAGATAACCAGGATATGACCCTTGAAATGCTTGATAGTTTGGTTAACGCTGATTACAACGCGATAGCCGACGATTATGTGGCGCGTGTAAAGTATAGACTCACTGACAGTCCAGTTTTTATCGACAAACTCCCTTTTAACGTTTTATATCTTGGTCATTTTGCGAAAGCATTTCCAAAAGCAAAAATCGTGTATTTGCACAGACACCCTATGGATGCCTGTTTCGCCATGTATAAACAGGTTTTTACGTGGGCATATAAGTATTCTTATTCACTGGACGACCTTGGTCGTTATTACGTCGCCTTTGATAGGTTAATGGCTCACTGGCGGAAGGTTCTAGGTGACCGACTTATTGTAGTTAATTACGAAGACTTGGTGTCTAGCACTTACGAAGAAACCCAAGAATTGCTTGAAAAGCTAGAGCTACCTTTTGAGCAGGCTTGCATTGATTTTGATACAAACAGTGCGCCCAGTACAACAGCGAGTTCGGTGCAAGTAAGGGAAAAAGCGCATAATAAATCGGTAAATAAGTGGCGCAAGTTTGAGTCTGAATTGACGCCGCTAAGCAATTATCTTAAGCAAGCTGGCATCGATATTTAGTGTCAGTGACTACAACGTATGAATACCACATCTACTCTACTAAGCCAGCGCGCTAGAATGTTTGCATCTAAGGGGCAGTGGGACCAAGTTTTCGCCATTGCCTCTGAAATGCAGTCAGCCTTTCCTACATTGTCGGAAGGTTTCTTCATGGGCGGGTTGTCATGTAAACGCATGAGGCAACTTCCCCGAGCGCAGGTACTATTTGAACAGACGTTGAGGATAGATACCAACCGCTACGATGCGGCTATAGAGCTTGCCGAAATTTATTATCAAATAGGTAAGTTTAGTCATTCAGTCGAGCTTTTAGATAAGTATCAGGGGTCGTTGAACAATAGCTCTTATTATTTAGTTAACGCTGCTTCGATATACACTCGGTTGGGGTTGCATCAAGGTGCTTGGCAGCTGCTAAGTAAAGCGAACGACGTGCAGCCAAATACTGACAAAATTCTAGCAGCATTGGCTGATGCTTCCGTATTACTTGGCCGAACCGATATAGCAGTGCCTATTTATAGAAGGTTAATTGATAAATACCCTGATTATCACAAACACCATTACGAGTACTCAAAGTTATCCAAAGCGCAAGATTGGAGTCATGTGGATGAAATGAAGAGAATTATCTCTTCTAAAGGTCTACCAGATGAAAAAAACATCTATTTATTCTACGCGTTGGGTAAAGAGTTAGAGGACCTTGGTCAGTGGAAAGATGCATTTAGTTATTTCGAAAGAGCGGGGAACGCTATATTAAAAGGGGCAAACTATACCGTTGCTCCCGAAGTTAAGCTAATGAAGGATATAACACGTCTTTGCACAAAACAGTGGATCGAGCGTCATTCGTTAAGCACTCCCGTTGATAACTCGGCGCCAACGCCAATTTTTGTCGTAGGCTTGCCGCGTACAGGAACAACCCTTATCGAAAGGGTACTGTCTAGTCATTCGACAGTCGATTCCGCCGATGAGACTTTCTTCCTTCCTATGGCGATGAATAAATCAGCTGTAGGGGCACTTAATCCTGATGTCACCGACGCTTTGTTGCGTAGCGCTGATTCGATTGAGTTGGATAGTGTAGCAAGAGATTATTTTGAAATGGTTTCTTATCGGCTAAGTGGGAATCAATTTTTCATCGACAAATACCCATTTAATTTTTTATTACTTGGGTTCATTGCGTGTATTTTCCCTCACGCAAAAATAGTTTACCTCGATCGCAATCCAATGGATGCTTGTTTTGCACTGTTCAAGCAGTCTTATTTTAAATTTGCATACTCTTTGAAGGATCTTTCGCTTTATTACCAAGCCTACTATAGCCTCAGACAACATTGGAATGATGTACTTGGAGATAGATTGATATCGGTTTCTTACGAGCACTTTGTAAGCGATCAAGAAGGCGAGACAAAACGTCTACTAGAGCGTGTCGGATTACCCTTTGAAGCGTCTTGTTTGAACTTTCATGAAAATTCAGCGCCTAGTGGTACGGCGAGTACGTTGCAAGTGAGAGAAAAGGCTCATACACGTTCCATCAATAAATGGAAAAAGTTTGAGGAACAGTTATCGCCACTGGCGTCTTCATTAAGCAATGTAGGTATTCAATTTTAGTACTTTGAAAACAAAAAAGATCTTTCTAAATGTATTAGTTTTCGATTAATCAATTTAACACTCTTTCAAATAACATTGAGATACAAAAAAGGTATCTAGAAAAATGACAGAAACAACAAGTAACCTCTCTTCTCCTGAAAGTTGGGACAATTATTGGGCCGGTACAGCAAACGACAGTGCTTATTCCAATGGTGGTGTTAACCATCCAAGTATCTTCGCCTACTGGAGTACTTTCTTCGATGAACAATCAGCTAAGCTTTCACAAGGCAATGCGGTCGCTTTAGTTGATATCGCTTGCGGTAATGGTGCTTTAACGGCGATAGCGCTAGACAAGCTTGAAAATTCAACATTAGCTGTGACCTCTGTTGATATTTCGACGGCGGCCATTGAACAGTTGGCAAATCGATTTCCAAACGTCAACGGCATTGTCTCTGATGTAAACAAGCTATCTCTCGAAGATGAAGCGTTTGATTTTGTAGTGAGTCAATTTGGTATTGAGTACGCTGGAGATGACGCATACACCGAAGCTATGCGACTAACCAAAAAAGGTGGCACCTTTGCGTTAATGCTACACTGTAAAGACGGCATGATTTTTCAAGAAAGTAAGACCAATCTAGAGGTCATTAATACGATAAAGTCTTCAAAATTGTTAAGTATTTCTAAAGCCTTGTTCGACGCTGGATTTGAAATGCTTAAGGGAGGAGAAAGACAAAAGTACGAAGATTCCGCGAAAGATTTCTCAAGCGCTATTCTTGCGCTTGAAGGGTTGATGAGAAAATACGGTAAAGAGGTTGGAGGAGGCTTTGTCTTTAAATTGTACAATGACTTAGCTGATATTTATGAATCATTAAGTACCCTCGACCCAGCAGGTTTAATGTCATGGTTAGAAAACTTAGACCACGAAATAGCCGCTTATGAGGCTAGAATGGCGTCAATGGTAGCCGCGGCAATGGACGAAAGCGAATTCTCCGAATTAAAAACTACTATCGAGTCGAACGGTTTCATTGTCGAATTAGCTGACAAGCTATTTAGTCCAGATAGCCCATTACCACTTGCGTGGGTTGTGCGCGCGCAAAAGTCTTAATCAAACAATAACTATAAAGAGAGTAAAGATGAGTATCTCAATGAACCCTTCCCTTGATAAAGACGTGATTTGTGCGACTTTCCGCAAGGAAGGTAAAGTTAGAGTTAAGAATTTCTTAAATAGAGATGATGCTGGCAAACTACTTTTATGTCTGCATAACGACATTGCTTATAACCTTACGCTAGTCAGCAACGACAAGTACCAGTCGTATACCGAAGCTCAATGGCGCGACATGGAAGCAAATAAGAAAAATACCCTTAACCATGAAGTGATGACCAACGCAGCCAAAGGGATTGGTTTCGTTTACGGGCGCCATGCCGTAAAAGCAGACGAGTCAAATGAGCTACTAAGGAGCTTTTATGACTGGATAAATAGTGAAGCGGTTTTAGCTTGGGCTAGAGACGTGAGCGGATTTAACGAAATAAAAGCAGCTTCTGTTCAAGCGACACGATTTATGCCTGGGGAATTTTTGACCCGACATCAAGATAAAGTGGATAGCGAAGGTAGAAAGCTGGCTTTTGTTGTAAATCTTCCTCCAAGCTGGCATCCTGATTGGGGTGGGCTGTTACAGTTTTATCAAACCGACGGTACGCCTACTGAAAGCTGGTCTCCAGAATTCAATTCACTTAGTTTGTTCGATGTAAAGCACATCCACAGTGTGACTTATGTCGCTCCATTTGCGTTACAACCACGATATGCAATTTCTGGTTGGTTTACGACTTAAGTGTAAAAAGTAAAACCCTCACTAAATTTGATGGTTTAGTGAGCGGTTAATTAAAAATGTCTGGAATGTAAAAGTTCGGTCACTTGACTCGTGCAGTTAATCCGTGTGACTATAATACGTTCGTAGTAATGACTCTACCTGTCATCACTACATTCCTTAAACAAAATTGTAAAAGTTTTATAAGCCCCTTGCCCGATAAATACTCTTTTCGGTGAGGATTCAAATAAGAAATTTGGTTGGGAACTATGTCCAAAATGAGCAAGAGAACTCTTATTGCTTCTACTGTTATGGGTGCATTCGCGCTAACAAGTAGTGCAGTCTCTGCAGATACGCTTGAAGCACTTCACCAAGAAGAAGCAAAAATCCACGCGGCAGCAGCGAAATCTCAGGAAAAAATCAACACGCTATTCGAACAGTCTCAAGAATTACTCGTTGAATATCGTCAAACTGTTGACGAGACAGAAAACCTTAAAATCTACAACGATTACATTGCTAGCTTGGTTGCAGACCAACAGCGCGGAATCGATTCTCTTCAGCGTCAAATCGACAGCATCGAAGAAACTAAGCAGGGTATCGTTCCTCTTATGTTCCGTATGATCGATAGCTTAGAAAGCTTCATCAAGCTAGACCGCCCGATTCACTTGGACGAGCGTCTAGAGCGTGTAGAACGTCTACGCGATTTGATGGCTAACTCAAACGTTACTGTTTCTGAACAGTTCCGCCAAGTTATCGAAGCTTACTTAGTAGAAGTAGAGTACGGCACTAAGATCAACTCTTATCAAGGTACTATCGATGACGCAGGTACTGAGGTAACAGTTGATTTCTTCAACTTGGGCCGTACTGCGCTGGTTGCATTGTCACTAGACCAAGCAAATGCTTGGGCATGGGACAACGGAGCTCGCTCTTGGGTTAAACTTGGAGACGAATATTTGTCTTCAGTTGTTGATGCAGTGAAAATCGCTAACGGCACTATTCCTGCAGAAATTATCAAACTACCTATCAGTGCAGCGGAGTAATTATTAATGAAACCAGTAATTAAATCTCTTTTAGCCGCTGCTTCATTAGCTGTAGTAGCGACCGGAGCGCAGGCTCAGGAAGCAAAGAGCCTACAAGAACTTCTAGAGCAGGTTCAACAGAACCGTGTTTCTGAAGCTCGTATCAACCAACAACGCGAAGCTGAATTCCAATCAGCTCGTGCTGACAAGCAAGCACTTCTACGTCGTGCGCAAGCTGAATTGAAAGCTGAGCAAGATCGTGGTGATCGTCTTCAGCAGCAGTTCTCTGATAACGAAGTTACCTTGAACGAAAAAGCAGCTGAGCTTGACCAAGCAACAGGTACGCTTGGTGAAATGTTTGGTGTTGTACGTCAAGCATCTTCTGAAGCTTACGGTCGTATCTCAACCTCTATCGTTAGTGCACAGTTTGAAGGTCGTGGTGAGTTCCTAGCTAAGATGTCTGAAGAGTCTCGTGGCCTTCCAAACATCGCTGAACTAGAAGACCTATGGTTTGCACTTCAGAAAGAAATGACTGAAGGCGGTGAAGTGGTTCGCTTCGACGCAGAAGTAATCAATCTTGACGGTGGTTCTTCACAGCAAAGCATCATCCGTGTAGGTACATTTAACCTTATCGGTGAAGACGGTTACCTAGCATATGACGCTGAAAACAAAGTGGTTCAACCTCTAGGTCGTCAGCCAGATGGTCACTTTGTAGCGTCTGCGGAAGCACTTCTTGGTGCATCTTCTGGCCTAGTACCTTTTTATGCTGACCCTTCTCAAGGTGCAATCCTTGGTCTGTTAAAGCAAAAAGCAACTATGTCTGAGCGTTACCATGCTGGTGGTCCTGTAGGTTACACAATCACACTAATGCTTGGCATTGGTCTATTGATTGGCCTATACAAAATGATCACACTAACGCTAGTTGGTGGAAAAATGCGTTCACAGCTTAAAAACGTAGGTAGCCCATCAGAAAGCAACCCTCTTGGTCGTATTCTTAAAGTTTACCAAGAAAACAAGAGTGCTGATGCTGAAAACCTAGAGCTTAAACTAGACGAAGCTATCCTTCGTGAACTTCCGAAGATTGAAAGCGGTATTAACGTTATCAAGATCTTCGCAGCTATCGCTCCGCTTCTAGGTCTACTTGGTACTGTACTTGGTATGATCGAGACATTCCAAACCATCACATTGTTCGGTACTGGTGACCCACGTATGATGGCAGGAAGTATCTCTATGGCACTTGTAACAACAGCTCAGGGTATCATCGCGGCACTTCCGTTGATTCTTACTCATAGCATCGTTGCTTCACGTAGCAAGTCAATCATCCACATTCTAGATGAGCAAACTGCGGGTATCGTTGCTGCTCACTCTGAGTCGGAGAACGCGTAATATGTTGTACCTGATTGGATTATTTGAATCGGTCAGGGACTTTATCGCTACCGGCGGTGACGTACTTTACTTCGTTGCTGCCGCGCTCTTTCTCATGTGGGTATTAATGATTGAGCGTTATTGGTATTTGACCTCGGTCTTCCCAAAGGTGAAGAAAACTATCATCCAAAATTGGAATGACCGAGCAGATACCACATCATGGTATGCGCATAGAATCCGTGACGCGTGGATTTCTCAGGCGTCAGATGACCTAAACGCTAGAATGCTGATTATTCGCACCATTATTGCAATGTGTCCGTTAATCGGTCTACTGGGAACAGTAACCGGTATGATCACAGTATTCGAGACGATGGCAACACAGGGCACCAGTAACGCCCGTCTAATGGCAGCTGGTATCTCTATGGCGACAATTCCTACTATGGCAGGAATGGTTGCGGCGCTATCAGGACTATTCATTAGTTCTCGTCTTGAAGCGAAAGTGAAGCTGGCAAGGGAAGGCTTGGTTGATAGCCTGCCACATCATTAGAGAGAGAGATTATGTCTCGTAAAGTCAGAACCGAGGAAGAAGATGCACAGATCGACATGACGCCCATGTTGGACATCGTGTTTATCATGCTTATCTTCTTTATCGTTACTACTGTTTTCGTAAAAGAAGCAGGTATAGAAGTTAATAAACCTGACGCGAGCCAGGCGGTGCTTCACAAAAACGCCAACATTTTCATCGCTGTTACAGAAGATGGTAATGTATGGTTAGACAAGCGTGAAGTATCTCCAGACAGCGTTAGAGCTAATATCGAGCGACTGCTTACCGAGCAGCCAACTGACTATGTAATTATTCAAGCTGACGTGAAAGCTAAGCATGGATTGATAGTTGAAATTATGGATCAGGTAAAGGCCGCTGGTGTTAACCGAGTTTCGGTAGCGGCAAGGGGGTAAGATGTTACGTATAATTGTATCTATTCTATTAGGTGCTGGTGTTGCGTTTGCCCTATTCGTGCTAATGGCTAAGTTGATCGAGAATTCATCTCGCCCAGCGGACGAAATTCCACCTGCGCCAGTTATCGATATTGTAATGCAAGAGCCAGACGACGAAACACAGACTCGTACTCGTGTTCCGCCTCCGCCTCCGCCTCCACCTCAGCAACCTCCTAAAATGGAAATCGTTGAGCCGGAAGCAGCAGAACCAGATACAGATGGCTTCAGCCTGAATATCCCTGCTGTAGATACAGGTGGTGTGGGTGTAAACATTGGTGGTGTTGGTGCTATGCAACGTGACGGCGATGCTACGCCTATCGTTCGTATCGACCCCAAATATCCACCAGAAGCTGCTCGTGACGGCCGCGAGGGTTGGGTTCGTCTTTCATTTACTATCAATGAAATTGGTGGTGTAGAAGACATTACAGTTCTTGAAGCTGAGCCTAAGCGTTTGTTCGACCGCGAAGCGCGTCGTGCACTACGCAAGTGGAAATATAAGCCTAAGATCGTAGATGGTGTTGCCGTTAGGCAGGAAAACATGTTCGTTCAGTTAGACTTTAAATTGGAGCAATGATCATGATGAAACGTACATTCAAAATGTCAGCTGCTGCTTTGGTTATTGGCGCAGGCGCTATACTTAGTGCGCCTACTGCATTTGCCCAAGTTAACGCACCCGTAATTTGTCCAGGATATGAAAAGGGCAAAACTACGTTGGTAGGTGAGCGAGTTGGTAAAAAGGTGCAGAAGGCCTTCGAAGCTTATAACCAAGATTTAATGGACGAAGCACTAGCGATTCTTATCGATATTGAAGCATCTGAAGCGTTCGATAGAGCGTATGTAGACCGCTTCATCGGTAACCTTATGGCTTCTCAAGAGGGGCAAGGAACAAGAGCGCTTGGCTATTTGGTCAATGCTGTTGAACCCAAGGTGCTTAACGATCTAGAGCACTCGCAAACGCTTAAATTGCTTGGTGACTTGAGTATGCAAGAAACCAAGTACAATGATGCTATCAAGTGGTATACCGCTTGGATGGACTTCACTTGTAAGGAAGACGCTGACGTATACACTCGCTTAACGCAAGCTTATTATGAATCTAAGCAATTAGACATGATGATTGAGCCTGCTGATAAAGCGATTGCTTTGTACGAAGAGCCCAACAAGAACCCTTATGTTCTTAAGCTAACCTCGTTTTACGAGCGTAAAATGTTCCCTCAAACGGTTGCCGTGGCAGAGGAACTTGTACGTACTTTTCCTGAGGAAGGTCGTTGGTGGACTCAGCTAGGCTTGTTTTATCTCTTAGTCGAAGACTTTGGAAAGGCACTGTCAACGTTTGAGATTGCGTATAGTCAAGGTTTCCTAACTAAGGAAAACCATATCAAAACGCTAGCGCAGCTTTATTCAACAAGCGGAATGCCTATCAAAGCCGCGGAGCTTCTTTCGAAACATATGGAAGAAGGTCTGTTAGAGACTGACGCAGATACACTTGCGCTAATTGCTAACGCGTATCACCAAGCGAAGAACTTCAATGAAGCAGCAAGCTTGTACGCGCGCGCTGCTGAAATGAGCTCTGACCCTGAGTACTATCGCAAGCAAGGTACACTTTTGCTAGTTGCTGAAGACTACAGAGGTGCTATTACCGCGTTAAACAATGCGTTGGAACGAGGTGTAGAGAACCCAGCTAAAATCCACTTTACTTTGATGGAAGCGAACTTCTATGCGGGTAACTACCGCCAGGCGTATAACCATGTGTTAGAAGCCAAAAAGGATCGCTCGTTACGTAGAAACGCGTCAGCGTGGGAGCCGTACATTAAAGATAAAGCGAAGAACAGAGGCATAAGCATCTAGTTCCTCACTTCCTTTAAAAGCCGCTGATTTTAGCGGCTTTTTTGTGTCTTTTTCTCCCGTCTTAAAATACCTACTAACAAAAGCTAGTGTCATTGCGATTCATCACAAAGCCAACGTAATAAAACGGCACAAGCAAATTGATTAGCCCTTCCGGACTACAATTGAAAGGATCAATATTGCTCTGAGTGCCTATGATGACTTTAAACAGATCAATTCATGTCTGAACAAAAAGCAACGTGGTGAGCGTCAATGAATATCAGCGTAAGGAGTGACACGGGCATTTTATCTTTAGCCATTGCTCAATGCCCGGAGTATATATTTCTTTGGTTATCGGAAGTTTAACCGTGCTTTATTACTGATTGATAAAGTGGTCAAGGTCTTGACCCGTCAACCGCTTTATTTGTACGAAAAGATACCAGAGAGCGCCTATGAGTAGAATCATGCTTGGAATAACGATGACAGGGTAGCTCAATGCTGTCATGCGACCAAGTTCTTCAGTGTACTCGGTGGTTCCAGGCTCACTGACTAAAATCACTTTAGCTAATATGTAGTTAAGCGTGGAAGATAGGAAAAATGAACCGGCGACAATATACGAGCTCACAGCGACCTTTTTCTTAAATAAGCTTTCAGCATTGTGAGCGGCTAACGCCTCATTGAGTTTTGGCCAATTGATCATTTGGTCGTTAAGAATAAGGGCTTTAACCAGCGGACGATCGGTAAATTGAGTGACTAATACGGCAATACCAATAACGGCTGGAATTGCCGCCTCTTTAATTGCAATGTACTCAGCGGGTAGTTTGAGTAGGCTAATACCGCCTGTCAGCAGCACGCTCACAATCCCTAACACTGAAAAGCCATTAACCTTCCCTGACTGTTTTAAATCCCAAAGGCCATAGCCAAGAGGAAAACTTAATGCAGCAACAATGCTCCATGCAGGACCTAAGTAATCTTCAGAGCTTGCATAGCTCATCAAAAGTACGGGAATAATAATATTAAAAACGAGATTGCCGAAGAAGCCTTGGTTTTGCTGAGATTGGGTTGATGTCATAGTTGTTGTGGTTTCCAATTTCTTGAAGGGATTATAACGGCTAAGATTATTTGGCCCAATACCAAGCCGCGATTAAACCACTGATAAATCCAAAAAAGTGGTATTCGAAAGATACATAAGGTGATAGTGGCAATACACCAATGAGCATACCACCATATACTACAGCGACAACCACAGATATTAGTAGGTATCTGATTTTCTTCGAACGAAATCCAGCAAGTACTAAAAATCCAAAGTAACCATAGACGGCACCACTTGCACCAATATGAGTGGCACCGCGAGCAAATAGCCAAACGGCTAAACCGCTTAGTACAATTATGGCAAAAGTGGTAAGAATAAAAGTTCTTTTACCCCACTGCATACTCAGCCACATGAATAACAACAAGGGAAATAAGTTAGCCATTAGATGCGCAGGGTTCCCATGCAGAAATGGTGCAGTAAAAATCCCCAGTAGATGGGACAGGTGGCGCGGTATTACACCAAAATGACTCAACATGCGTCCTGTAAACACATTGATTATCTCAATGAGTATTAGTAGTGCTCCGACAAAGCAAAGCGTTTTGACTTGAGCAGAAAGCCTTATCATTTAATTACAAGATGACATGAGGAAGATAACGGGATAAATCTTGGGTAATGGGAGACTTATCTTCGCGAATAGAGATACCAGCAGGCATATCATCGACTAACCAGCTCCCAATTAGCGTGTGATTTCCGTCAAATTTAGGAAGGGGAGAGTAAGCCTGTAATATAAAGCCTTCTTCACCGTAAGGCCCTTCACTAAGCACTTGCTCTTCACCGTTATCCAGTAGAGAAATGTTCGCACCTTCTCTAGAAAAAAGGGGTTTCTTAATCCATTTCTCATTGCTACTCACTCTGTGTGCATCGTCGCTAAAATAAGAGGGCAGCAGGTTAGGGTGATTGGGAAATCTTTGCCATAACATAGGCAGCAGCGCTTTGTTAGATAATATCGCCTTCCACGGTGGCTCTACCCAATTGGTATCTGCGGTTTCTAGGTGATCGCCGTAGGATTCGCTCAGCATAAATTCCCAAGGATACAACTTGAAACAACTCATCAGCGGGTTGTCCGCTGTATCAGTAAAAAGCCCATTCTCAGACAGGCCGATGTCTTCTACGTAAACAAACTTGTCTTCAATACCCGCCTCTGAGGCACAATCCTGAAGGTATTGAACCGTGCCCCTGTCTTCTTCCGTGTCTTTACAACAGGCGAAGTGCATTTCGTGAACCTGATAAAACTGTGCTATTTCACCAAGGCGATGCACTAGCTTTTCTTGCAAGCTGTTAAACTGGTCAGCATTTCTTGCGATATGGCCTTCTTGAACCTGGTGCTCAAGCCACAGCCATTGCCAAAAACCACTTTCGTACAAGCTCGTTGGTGTATCGGCGTTGTTTTCCAGTAATTTGGCAGGGTTGACGCCGTCGTACACTAAATCTAAGCGGGAGTACAAGCTGGGTTCTTTGTTTAGCCAGCTCTGCCTTACAAAATCCCAGTGCGCAGTTGGTATCGCAAAGCGCTTCATTAGCATTTCACTATTCACGACTTCGTCGACAACCGCAAGACACATCTGGTGAATTTCTGCGGTGGGATCTTCAATATGGTTTTCAATCTGCGCTAACGAAAACTGATAGTAAGCAGACTCGTCCCAATAAGGCTCTCCATACATGGTATGAAAGTGAAAACCGTATTCAGCAGCTAGCATCTGCCAACTTGGCCTAGGTTTAGACGGAACCCTAAACATAGTGCTTAGCTTCCCCAGCTACCTGAACGACTACTGCTTCCCCAAGACGATTTTGCGCGTACGCTACTACCAAACCCGCCTCGACTCATGGTTCGAGTTACCGTTGGTTTTGGTTTAAATGCATCGGGGCGAACGCGATAATTGCGTTTGCGAATATCACCGTCAAATACGTAACCGTCGGCAGTAACCCATCGAGAACGATAAGATGAGTAAGGTGAGTATGACGTGTATAAAGGCTGCGAGTAATAGCGGCTAGGTGAGAGCAACTGACTTACCATAAAACCCGCCATAAAAGGCATAAAGAAACTACCTTGGTTGTTGTTCACGTATTGGCATTGGTTGGCGCCAAATTCGTGCTCACAATCGTTTTCAGTAGTGTAGCGAGGACTTGTACGGGCTGCTTCATCAAGGGCGGTCTGATAGGCGGCATCACACTGGGCAATAGCGTCTGGGTTATCTATTTTACATTCATCTAACGAGGTATAGATCCGCGCATCTTGTCTGTCGTCAGAGCAGGCCGATAACAATACGCCTGCCACACCCACGGCCAAAGGTTTTAATGCGAACGCTTTGCGCATTCGACGTAAGTTAATATGCTTACTGCGTTTTTGCGTAGCCATGTGTGCCTCCTTAGTAGGTCATACAAGCGGCGTTCAATACACCTACCGCCACAGAGATACACGCTAACATAGTGCCTGCTGACACTTCGTTGTTGCTAATACGCTCGGCAATTTTGGGCATGAAGGTAAAACGCAATAGGGAGAATGCCAAAGATTGAGCAACAAT
Organism: Alteromonadaceae bacterium; assembly: GCA_027013165.1. Classification (GTDB taxonomy): domain Bacteria; phylum Pseudomonadota; class Gammaproteobacteria; order Enterobacterales; family Alteromonadaceae; genus Alteromonas. The sequence continues at coordinate 2,649 of JALUXV010000127.1, read as the reverse complement.
GGCAACAACACCCCAAATAGCGAAGTCGACCACCGCAACTGAGTTAGACGCTGCACTACCAAGAGCAATGGCAAAACCAATAATGGCACCTCCGAAACCAATGGCAGCAGCAGTATTTTGTTCTTCTTTAACTAATTTCCATTCGTCGTGAGGTGTGACGAAGGAGTACACCACTTTAAATACAAAAAGAAAGACAATTGACAGTCCAAAATAAAGCGCGAAGCTACCTAAGCCTGCCAGTGAATCAAAAATAGTTTCCATGGTAAGTTCCTTTAATTATCCGTTAATTGTGATGTCGGTGGGTTGCAAGTCAAAACCAGTAACATGCACTAAACAGCGATCTAAGTTATTGCCCACTTGCTTTTCTTCACCTATCACAAGTAGTGATTCAGTGCGTCCATTGTCGATAGGACGCTCGTAAAGCATCATGAATTGGTCTGTTGTGCTCACATCACCGTCTTCTTCATAAGTTGTTTCTGTTACTGCAACAGGAGGCGACTGCTCGCCAACCGCTTCCCACACTCTGGTAAACTCGTTGCCGTCTAGGGTATAAGTAGGTTGAGATATTAAGCTGTCTAAGCAAGTTTTCCACTGTGCATCACTTCCAATGGTTTTGGTATCGAAGAAGTACCATAGCTTTACATCAGTAATATGGTTTTCTGTTAGCCCGCCGTCAGTCACAACTTGCAGAAACCCTTCGTCGTCAGTGTAATAACGCAGCAGCGTACCGCCTGTATCAAGTGGTGCTTCTCCCACCGCTTGTATCAGTTGAGAGCGGGCTGCGCCCTCAATGGTTAAACTGGGTTCAATAAGCGACATTTTTAGCGCGTCGAGTTCGAATGAACCACCGAGGTACAACCCCATAATCTCTGGCGCTTTGGGTTTTTGGGGCGTGTCTTTCTTACCAAAGAGTTTGCTAAACATACTAGGATACTCCACATGTGGTGAGTGCAGACCAATCGAAATCAGTGATGCGGCTGGGAGCGATGTAGAAAAGGGTATCGCCAGAGCTAACCGTATCGCTAAGTTTTGGGTTTACGACCATGGCTTTAACATTACCCGCTGGGGCATAACCAATCACAACTGCATCGTATTGTTTTTTGAAGCGCATAAACAACTGCTCGATAGAGCAAGAGTAATCAGTTTCTGGAATTTTGACAGAAAATTGCGCTTGGCCCTCATCAATGCTGAGTAAGTCGTGATGTAAGGCGCTAGAGCCTGGGTCAAACGCCGCCTTTGCCAACATTTCAACAGCCACGCTTGGTGTACATTCAACTTTGGGGCAGTGCTCTTGTAGCAATGAAACTAAGCTTTCATCTTGGAAGTACGCGACTTTATGAGCATTGGGGTTGCGTTTATTGCAATACAAAGCGGTTGTCATGGTCACATCATCTTGTGGGTTGTCTATGAGTATGGTGCTCGCAGTTTCAACACATGCTCGCTTCATATCAGCATCTTTGTTGAATGAGTCTACTTTGACAAATTCCACAATGCCCGGCATCGGGTTTTCAATATCAGCTTTTACACAAAGCGCAATTGACGGTTTTTCTCGCGTTGTATTGCGCTCTCGAATGAGTAAGTCTAACAAATGCATTGTTCGCTGTTCATTCCAACCGATGACTAATATGTGATCGCTAAGGTGAAGATTACTCATACCCATTAACCCTTTTCTCCATTGCGTTGATACCCACGCTGCCGCCTTTCCCAGAATCATTGCGAAAATACTCAACCCCATGGGAATAACGTATATTGCTACAACCAGCTTCCCCCCATCGGTAACGGGAGACATATCACCATATCCGACCGTGCTTGCGGTAACTGCTAGCCAATAGAAAAAGTCGACGCCGGTGGTAAGTGCTGATTCCCCTGCAAGGGATAACGCAATATAACTAGAAATGGCGTAAAACGCGCTTATGCCTAAAATAGTCTGCCAGCCTGAGTTAGCAAAGTACTGAAGCATTACTTTTCGGATTTTAAGCCAAGGCAACATACGTTAGCGGGTTCCTTTTTCTGTATGTTTTAACAATTTATCAGTAATTGTTGAACGCAGCTAAATTTTCTTTGTTTCAAAATAAATCAGGAGTGTTGGCTCAACACAGTAAGCTGTGCAATTCTCGATATGCACGAGGGGAAGTTATGAACTTTTTACAGCCGTCTGAGGCATGGATGCCGAAGCCGAGCCTACATGGATGTATTCACGGCGTGCAGTAAAAAGTTTGTCACTTCCCCTCTGGGGCAATATAGCGTTTTACAAGCTAAAGTAATTATTTACCTAAGATTCGCGCTAATTCATCGTCGGCAGACGACTGGCCACCTTTGATACCTGCTTCGGCAAGACGTTTCTCTAGATCACTGCCTTCGCTGTCACCAGCTAGTTCCTCTGCGGCTTGCAACTCAGCGCCCCGTAGTTTCTGCTTTTCTTGAATACGGCTTAATGACTCAGTCGCCGTTTTCATTTTGCTGTTCGCACCCATATGGCGAGACGACACGGCAACCTGCGCTTTTTGCACACTTTCTGTGGCTTTAACCATGTCGACTTGTTGTTCAAGGCGACGAAGGTTTGCTTTGGCTTGCTGAATATTTTGTGCAAGCTGTTTTTCAGATTGTGAGAACTGCTCTAGATAAGTTTGTTCAGTTTCACGTTCAGCC
>JALUXV010000126.1 GCA_027013165.1 Alteromonadaceae bacterium | reverse complement strand
TTGTGCGGCTTTTACGATTGGCGAATGCCAACGCATAATGAACTATTCTCTCTTATGCACCTTGGTGCTCCAAACCAAGTAGCAATAGACACCGATTACTTCCCTTTTGCAGGTGATCTTAGCGCTGCCCCGTTGTGGTATTGGACATCAGTGCCAAGTGCAGATGGTGTTAGCAATGACGAGGCTCAGAATGCGTGGGCACTGGATTTTGACTCGGGAGTAGATAATTTCCTGAATAAATCGACACCGGCATTTGTTCGGTTAGTTAGGGCCGGGAGATAAATATGAAAACGACACTTACTGCGTTATCTAAGTGTGCATTAGTGGTGCTGGGTGGCGCAATGTCATTGAGTACATCAGCGCAAACCTGCTTGGCCGATGGACTGGAAACTACGCCTTCTGCTAATTTTACTGAACTTAGCTCGGGGAATGTATGGCATGTAACTACTGATTTAGTTTGGCAGCGATGTGCACTTGGACAATCTTGGGACGGAACAACATGCACAGGCGACGCAATCCAATATACGTGGCAAGAAGCATTGATGTTGGCACAACAAGCCAGCGACACCGATTTACTTGGATGGCGTCTGCCGAACGTAAAAGAGTTGGCGACACTTGTTGAAAGAGATTGTGTGCGGCCAGCAATTAATGCCACTTTGTTTCCAGAAACGCCTCCTGATGATTTTTGGACGTCTACACCTTCTACTACCGATCCCGACCGGGCGTGGGTGGTGGCATTTTTTAACGCAAGTCATTCGATAAAAGAAAAGGATCGATTCGTTTATGTACGGCTTGTAAGAAACTACGTGGGTGAATAGCGTCGATGAATAACCTTGAGGTGAGTTAAGTAGAACCTAACTCACCTTTAACCTGATTTTTCGTTATTTAGACTCAAGTAGACTTTATTAATTACTTCAAGCTAGCCACAATATTGCTATGACAAGTAGCATATTATTTTCAAAGCGCTTTTTCGCTTCAATATTCACTTCACTAGCCCTCATCGCCAGCGCTGCGCCAGCGCGTGCCGATTTCACCTGTGATATCGATTTTGCTTATGGGATTGCCGTGAACAACTCCCAGTTACGGGTGATGGAAAAATCCCGCACTGTCATTCAAATTAACGAGCAACATCAGTTATTTGTGGGTGGTACATTACAAACCCTATCAGAAGAAGAGCAGCGTTTACTCAAAGAGTATGCAAGAGGCTTGCATTACGTTGTACCCAAAATGATAGTGTTAGCTACTGAGGGCGTTGACCTAGCAGTAGATACCATAGAGCGTGTATACCTTGGCTTGGTGGGTCCAGAACACGAAAGTTTTGAACGTTTGAACAGTGCGATGAAACGGGTTCGTTGGAAAGTAAAAGATAAGTTTCGGCATGTCTCGAACCATTATTATATCGGTCCTGGTACGCTAGAGAGTGTGGATGAATTTGTTGATACTGAAATAGAAGCGCAACTAGAAGAAGCAATTTCTACATCTATCGGCGGCATACTCTCGGCAATAGGTGGTATAAACACCGCTGAAGGCGAAATTAATGAGGCGAGAGTGGAAGAGATTGCCCGTCAACTAGAAATGATGGGTGAGCAGCTTGAACTTGAAGTAGGTCCAAAGGCCGACACTTTGAGGAACAAAGCTCAGTGGTTTTGCAATAAGCTCAAGCGACTCGATAGAATTGAAGAAAAACTACGAACCACTGTTCGTGCTTTAGAGCCTTACGATATCATTACGTCTCAACGTCGGCGTCATACTGAAGAACACGATTAGCGGGTAACCCCTATACAAAGCAAGATAGTAATGAGTTTAAGTAACGACGTCCTTTGGGGGTTACTGTCCAATAGTTTGCATTAACTTCCAATAACTCTTGTCTTGCCGCATCTTCGAGTGAGCTTAACACCGGCTTTGAAAGTGCTTCGCCTGTTAATGCCTCATAATCTTCGATAGGGCAAGGCTCTACCAGCCTAAAGCGATTCATAAAGAACTCAAAGGGTAAATCGTCTTTCGCCACCTGAGTAATTGAATCGAGATACGGACGGTCTAGTGTCATGTATCCCCTTGGGTGCTTTACTTTAACCGTTCGAGTAATCGTTCCGTTGTCGCTATCGGTAATTTTTCCATGGGCGCCACAACCAATACCTAGATAGTCTCCAAATCGCCAGTAATTGAGATTGTGTGCACACTGATGACCACTTTTAGCGTAGGCAGATATTTCGTATTGGGTGTATCCAGCCTGCTGTAGCCTTGCATGCCCCTGTTGTTGGATCTCCCAAAGGATATCGTCGTCAGGAAGTTCTGGCGGTTTCGAGTAGAAGGGGGTATTTGGTTCAATGGTCAGTTGATACCATGATAGGTGATACGGATTGAGATCAATCGCTGTATTTAAATCATTTAGCGCATTATCAAGAGACTGTTCTGGTAAACCATGCATCAAATCTAGGTTGAATGTCGGTACACCCGCATCATGGGCTTGCTTTATTCCATTTATGGCTTGTGTAGCATCGTGAATGCGCCCAAGCACTTTTAAATGCGCTGTTTGAAAGCTTTGTACGCCGACTGATAAGCGGTTTATACCTGCTTGCCTAAATGCCGCAAATCGTCCTGACTCTAGCGTACCAGGATTAGCTTCCATGGTAATTTCAGCATTTTTGGCAAGATTTGCGCGGTCCCTAACACCCTCTAAAATCTGCGCTATCCCTTCGGGTGAGAACAGGCTTGGTGTGCCTCCACCAATAAAGATAGTTTCGATTTCACGCTGCCCTATTTGTTTTGCATCCTGTGTTAAGTCGTCCAGCAAGTGCGCTACGTACGCACTTTCAGGAATGCTGGATTTTACACCGTGTGAATTGAAGTCACAGTAGGGGCATTTCTGTACACACCATGGAATGTGTACATATAAACTCAGAGGAGGATTACGCAAAGGTTTGTCTCATCGAATCCAATAAGGTAACTAGAGCTTTACCGCGATGGCTCACTTTGTTTTTTTCTGCTTTTGTCATTTCAGCGGCGGTACAGCCATGGGTTGGTACATAAAACACGGGATCGTAGCCAAACCCTTCATTGCCTTGACGATCGGTTTGAATATTACCCATCCATTTTCCTTGGCTAATTAGGGGCACAGGGTCGTCTGCGTGTTGCATAAATACCAAGGTGCAGAAAAAGTGAGCTGTGCGATTGCTAATGCCTTCCATTTCGCTGAGCAGTTTAGCTATATTTCCTTCGCTGTCGCCATGTTCGCCAGCATACCTTGCTGAATAAATTCCTGGTGCGCCGCCAAGGGCATCAACCACTAAGCCAGAGTCGTCTGCAATAGCGGGTAAACCTGTCACCTTAGCAGCATGCCTTGCTTTGATAATCGCATTTTCCACAAAGGTAGTGCCTGTTTCAGGAATGTCTTCTACGCCGAGTGTTTTCTGCGCTAGCATTTCTACGCCGAACTGTTCGAACAGGCCGGTAAACTCGTTCAACTTGCCTTGGTTACCTGAGGCTAAAACGATTTTTTTAGGAAAAGTTGTCATTGGCTTCGTCTTACTGGTTAGCTATTTCTTCTTGGCTTTTTTAGTTTTAGCCGTTTTGGACTTGGCCTTAACCTTTTTCTTTTTCGCCGTTGATTTTGGCGCTTTGTTTTTAGGGCGAAGTTCAGCAATTACCCGGGACTTTAACGGCTCACCCATATAACGCGCTGCCTTGCCAACCATTTCAAAATCGTGAGCTTCAACCAGTGAAATAGCAGTACCTTTTGCCCCTGCACGGCCGGTTCGTCCAATACGGTGAACGTAAATGTCGGCTTTGCGTGGCATATCAAAGTTAATAACATGACTTACGTTGGGCACATCAATACCGCGAGCTGCAACGTCAGTGGCTAGCAAAATAGGCACTTCGCCACTCTTGAAACGCGCTAGCGCCGCATTGCGTTTGTCTTGTGGCATTTCCCCTTGTAACCAGCAAACGGGGATGTTTTTTGACGCTAAAAAGTCTTTTAGCATTTGTAGTCTATCGCGGGTTTTTACAAACACCACGGCTGAAGTGGTTTGGGTGTTAAGTATGTGAACCAACAGCGCTTGTTTGTGCGCCATATCATCGGCTAAGTGGTACCACTGGTGAATTTTGTTTTTTTCTTTACGCGAAGGATTCGCTTCAATAACTTCTGGGTTATTCAAAATGTCACGGGCGAACTGATTGACACCACCACCTTCAAGCGTGGCAGAAAACAACATATTTTGCTTTCTCCAGCGCGCCTCAGCTGCAATTTGATTCACAATGGTAGAGAAACCCATGTCTAACATGCGGTCTGCTTCATCAAGAATTAAACATTCGATATCACGGCAATCCGCCGTTTCTTTTTCAATGTGCTCAAACAATCGGCCAGGGGTTGCGACCAAAATATCAAGGTTTTGGCTTAAGGTTTCTTTGTCGGTACCGTAGTTAATACCCCCAGTAATCACACCACAAACCAAGTTGGTATGTTGAGTTATTGCTTTGGCTTGCTCATATACTTGTAACGCCAATTCTCGTGTAGGCGTAAGAATGAGTACGCGAGTTGCCCCCGGCTGTTGGCGTGGGAAGTCGAGTAAAAACTGACATGCCGGCAACAAAAACGCGGCGGTTTTTCCTGTGCCTGTTGGTGCTGAGGCTAGTATATCTCGCCCGTCCATGGCGTGGGGAATAACTAAAGACTGTATGCTTGTAGGGCTCTCAAAGCCCATGTCTGTGGTCGCCTGAATGAGGGCGTCGTCTAATTCGAGATCGTCGAAATTCATTGTTACTTCATTTTCGCTAGGTATTGCCTGCTATTGTAGCACTCCTGTGCCAAACATCAGAGCGAAGATGAAGTATTCTATAAGTGATTAGAAGGTTTTTTTATTGAATGCTATTTTTGGGTGATAATATTTGCAATACAGTTCAAATAATAGCGGTTGTTTTATTCAGGTTGCAGAGCTTCATCGATAACAGCCAAACGCATCTCATCTAATTTCTCTTTTATCTGTAGGCCTTTGAACCCCTGCTGAATAATAGTTTGCACATCTATGTTTGAAGCCTTTACTGCACTTTGCTCTAATTGCTGCCTGCGCAGCGTCCAACTTCCTATTTCCCTAGTTTGAGCTACGATATTGCAGCAATCCAGTAGTGCATAAAATCGCTCTCTTCTGCGCCAAAGATCAGTTTTATTGAACACAAAGAGAATGTCCATTGCATCTGATTTTGGGTCTACTAGTGGGGATAAATACTGTGTTACTAACATTAGTAAATCAGACACAGAATTCGGGCATTTAAGTTGTGTAGCGAGTGCTTTGGCAGCTTCTGTCGTAAGATTGTGACACAGCAGGCTAAATCTGATTGCCACTTCAAGGTCTTTTTCCCGCGTAAAACCGTTCGCGGTAGCAAGAACCAGTGCGTTTATGCCAACTTGATAATTGGCCCCGTCGGCCCCGAGTTTACCGAACCATGTACTCAAACTTTGCGTTGCTTTTAGTGTATCAAAGTATATTTCTGGATTTGCCTCTAACAGGCTGCGCTTGGTCTCCTGCCAAACGCGCTCGGCACTTAAATAGCTCAATTCATTCGATTCAGCCATAGTACGCATCAAACCCAAGGTTTCTTCGGCGATTGAAAACCCTAGATAATGATAACGAGCAGCAAAGCGCGCAACGCGAAACACTCTAAGAGGGTCTTCACTGAAAGCGCTGGACACATGTCGTAAACAGCGGCTGTTGAGGTCTTTCTCACCGCCGTAAGGGTCGATGAGCGTGCCATCGGTGTCGAAGGCCATGGCGTTAACGGTTAAATCTCTACGGAGTAGGTCTTCTTCAAGAGTGACTTCTTGTGAAGCGTCACACTCAAAGCCAAGATAACCTTTTCCAGATTTACGCTCGGTACGGGCTAGTGCGTATTCTTCGCCGGTTTTAGGGTGTAAAAATACAGGAAAGTCACTACCTACTTGTTGATAACCTAACGCAAGCATCTCTTCGGCAGTAGCACCAACGACAACGTAGTCTCGTTCGGTGACTTCTCGACCAAGTAGTGTATCGCGCACCGCACCGCCGACTAAATAAATTTGCATGTATTGCCTTTTGTTTAGGATTTATTATTGATATACCGCCGCATATTTTATGTTGGAACGGATTAGCTAACAATAAGAGTAAACAAATAAACACCCTTGATGGTTTTGACTTCTGGTCTAGCTCTGGTAGTTTAATCTCGGAAAAATAAACGACGCAGTGGAACGCATGTATCTTAACTATTTTGGGTTGAATGATAACCCATTCTCAATCGCGCCAAACCCCGACTATCTATATATGAGCCCAAGGCATAAAGAAGCCCTTGCGCATTTGACCTTTGGCCTTCGGGAGAGTGGCGGCTTTGTTATGCTTACAGGAGAGGTTGGTACAGGCAAAACTACGGTGTCTAGAAAGCTTTTACAGCAATTACCCGATAACACTCAAGTGGCAATGATACTCAACCCCACACTTTCCGCTTTAGAGCTTTTGGCAACGGTATGTGACGAGTTGGGGCTTGCCTATGATGCCGACAAAGCCAGTCTTAAATATTTTACCGATTTGATTTTATCCAAATTAGCAGATAATCATCAGGCGGGTATGAACACAGTACTTATGGTGGACGAAGCGCAACATTTGTTACCAGAAGTATTGGAGCAGCTTAGACTACTGACTAATCTTGAAACTAATCGGGAAAAATTACTCAAAGTAGTGTTGATAGGTCAGCCCGAGTTACAGCAATTACTCAAACGCAATGAATTAAGGCAATTGGCACAGCGAATTACCGCAAGATACCATTTATTGCCTCTCACCGCGCCTGAGGTGTCTTCCTATATTGCCCATCGTTTAAGCGTAGCCAATGGCGATATCAGCATATTTGGTCGCTCGACTTTGCGCGCAGTACATCAAATTACTGGTGGTATTCCACGGGTCATCAATTTGTTATGTGACAGGGCGTTAACATTGTCTTTTACCAAGCAAAATGCGATTGTCAAAAAGTCGATATTTTTAGCCGCTGCTGAGCAGATTTTAGGCGAAGATGTGGTTACTCAGCGCGTGCAAAACCAAAGGAAATGGTGGATGTTAAGCGCATTTGCAGTGGCTATTGTGTGTGGCTACGGAATAGGAAGTTTGTATGTCTAATCTTGTCGCGATAGCACAGCTAAAACCGGGTATGGTGATCCTTTCGATTACACAACAAAACGGCCCGGTAAAAATCCGAAAATCAGGACTTGTGACCAGTGACGCCATGGTACAAGGGCTGATGGAAATGGGTGTGCAAGAAGTTGAAATTGATCCTGAACAAACGGTAGAAATAGCACCAAAAACACAACACAGAACTCAAACCCAAGCATTACTTCGCGGCGAGAGAGATACCAACGCACAAATCGATAATACCTTGTCTGAACAGTTTAATCGCAGCTTATTTTTACCAACGGTACAGGGCTTACCTTCGGTTTGGAAGCGTTACGGCAAAGACGCTGCTGTGTATGCTATTTTGATTGTTGGTGGACTATGTATTGGCTATACCACGGCAACTTCCTCTAAATGGTTACGAGCGTTCGAGCCTATGCCTCCTGCGCGGGTGGTGCAAACCGTTCCACCACAAACTGCAACTTCACAAGCGGTTCTAACCCAGCCTCAGAGCGAATCTGTACAGTCTGAACAAGACATTGCACAAGTCAATTCTCAGGAAGAGGTTGTTCAGCCCATTGAAACTGAACTGGATGGCACGGCTTTGCAGGAAGAAGGTAGAATCGTTAACACGCAAGACGATGATAACGTTCAAGTGTCGCCAGAGTTACTCGCTCGTTTTAATGCTGCCATAGAGGCATTAGATACACAGTCAACCTCTGAACCCCAAACACAAGAGCCAGAGGTAACCGTTCACAATGAACTACCGCGAGTAGACCAGCTCCCGGTACGGCTAATGACTCGATTACCTACTATGAATTTCAGTGCTCATATGTATGCTTCGCGTCCAAGAGACCGATGGGTCAGAGTAAACGGTGTTCAAGCGAGTGAGGGAGATTGGATTGACGGCAAAGTGCAAATTGTGAACATTGAGGCACAGAAAGTTGTGTTGTCTTTCGAAGATACCTTGTTCACCATGGCTGCACTAACGGATTGGTAAAAAGTTTCAGCTGGGCGGAAATACACCCTCGAGAAGGTTAAAAAAAGCGCGTTAGCTACTTTTCTGGCATTTGGTGAACAAATACCTCACGGAAGAACTTTCCTAGGTTGATGTTGAAATCATCTGGCCGTATGCCAGACACTATTTCATCGTCCACTAGGCTAAGGTCTAATCGTTTTATCTCGTTGTAGTGGTTTGACGTGGCACTGTAGAACGTCATAACTACTGGGCTCAACATATCATCCTTGCCTTGTTGGCTAACTATTCCCAGCTTACCGCTTTTTAATCGGACCACCGAGCCTACTGGATGAACACCAATACATTTGATAAATTTGCTTACAATGTTTTGGTCTAACGAGCTATCTTTGCTAAGTCGTTTTAAGGCTTGTGAGGGGGTAATGCTTTTTCTGTAACAGCGGTTGGACGTCATCGCATCGTAGCAATCAATAATACCTGCAATTCTTGCAAACTCTGGAATATCTTCTCCTTCAATACCTCTTGGATAACCCGAACCATCAACCCTTTCATGATGGTTAGCAATAATCGACAGGGCAAGGTCCGAGATTTCACCAGACTGTTCAACTAATGCTTGACCAATTTCGGTATGCATTTTCATCATTTCACGGTCGGCGGGAGTATACTCACTGGTAGAGTTCCTAATATCCTCTGGCAAGGTCGACATGCCAACATCCATCAAAAGTGCACCTAAACAGGCTTCTTCAATGGTGTCACGGTCGTATCCTAAATAATCCAAAAACATACCCATCAGAATGCTACAGTTAATTGAATGTTCGAGTAGGTAGGCATCGGCATTTTTGATCATGGTTAAACATGACAATGCGTCGCGATTGTCGAACATACTCTCAATTAAACTCTGTGACAGATCTTCCAGAGGCTTTAGGTCTTTAGCAGCCCCGCGCTTAAGCGATTCAACAAAACCATTCTGTATGTTGACCGCATCGGTATACAAATCAGAAGCATGAGAGAGTGATGCCTTGGTAATTGGCGGGCTCTGTTTAACTTCTGATTTTTCTGGGAGCGTTTCTTCTTCAACGGGAGGGGGAGGCGGTGCGATGGACGATTTACTGTAATCGACCTCAACCACAAGTATCCCTTTGTCTTTTAACGAAGCAATAACCGACGTGGTTTTTACTAAGCCTTTAGAACGCATTTTTAACGTACCTCGTTGTTCTATCACCTGATTTACATACATGCCAGGTTCTAGATCGTGAATGGGTACGTTTTTAAGCATACTAGCTCCAAGGGGGAAATGATTAAACGTCGGCTAATAAACAATAGCGCATTTTTTTAAGTTTGTTGATAGCCTAACGACTATCAACATTAACTTATTTTAACCTATAACCAGGCAGGTTGCTTGGCTTCAAACCCTTCAATTGTATCGATAAGTGCAAGGGTTTGGCCTATTGCGTCAAGACCCTGAACAAGATTTACCTTATGGTGTTCCGCGATATCAAAAGTATAGCTGTGATCACCAAAGGTGACTGTTTGCGCTGGTAGATCAACAGTAATCTCTACCGAAGGGTTAGCCTGTACGGCGGCAAATAGCGTGTCCATTTGCTCGCTTGATAATGCCACGGGTACTAACTGATTGTTGATACAGTTGCCATAGAAAATGTCGGCAAAGCTGGTGGCAATTACCGCGCTAAAACCGTAGTCAGTCAGTGACCATGGGGCGTGCTCTCGGCTAGAACCACACCCAAAGTTTTCTCGAGCAAGCAGAATAGACGCATTTCCGTGTTCTGGTTTGTTTAACACAAATTCTGGATTGGGTTCTTTTTCTTCCAAATCCAAATAACGCCAGTCGTGGAACAAGTGTTTTCCATAGCCTGCTCGGGTAACACTCGTTAGGAATTGCTTTGGAATGATTTGGTCCGTATCCACGTTGGCTTGATCAAGTGGAACGGCACTTCCTGTGTGTCGCGTAAAGCCTATAGTGTCTGTCATGTGGCTTACTCCTGAAAATCTCTAACATCTGCGAAATAGCCTTTTAATGCAGCAGCTGCTGCCATGGCTGGACTAACCAAGTGGGTTCTTGCACCGCGACCTTGGCGACCTTCGAAGTTTCTGTTACTGGTAGAGGCACAACGATCACCTGCCACTAGTTTGTCGTCGTTCATACCCAAACACATGGAACAGCCCGGTAAGCGCCACTCGAAGCCTGCGTCGGTAAAGATTTTATCCAAGCCTTCGGCTTCCGCTTGAATTTTTACTGCACCTGAGCCAGGTACCACAATTGCGGTAACGTCTTGGGCGACTTTACCGTTGCGGGCAATGTGCGCCGCTGAACGAAGATCTTCAATGCGACCATTGGTACATGAACCAATAAACACGTGATTAACAGGAATGTCGGCTAGCTTTTCACCTGGCTTCAATCCCATGTAATCTAAGGCTTTGCGAGCACTTTCTTTTTCAATCGGGTCGCTAAATGATTCGGGAGCAGGCACGGGAACATCAACGCCAATGACCTGTCCTGGATTAGTACCCCAAGTCACTTGCGGCGCTATATCGGCAGCTTCAAGGTTAACAACCGCGTCGAACTCTGCACCGTCATCGCTGTGTAGCGACTTCCAATAGGTGAGTGCATCACTCCAGTTCTCACCTGTTGGGGCATACTCCCGACCTTCCAAATAAGCAAAGGTAGTTTCATCAGGTGCTATTAAACCCGCTTTTGCACCGGCCTCGATACTCATGTTGCAGATGGTCATACGCTCTTCCATAGACAAGCTACGGATGGCTTCGCCGGCGTACTCAATAACATAACCCGTAGCGCCTGCGTGACCAATTTTACCAATGATGGCAAGGATAATGTCTTTTGCAGTAATACCTACAGGAAGTGCACCATTTACATTGATAAGCATGGATTTAGCCCGAGACTGCTTCAATGTTTGGGTGGCTAAAACGTGCTCAACCTGAGAGGTACCAATACCGAAAGCTAAGGCGCCAAATGCCCCGTGAGTTGCGGTGTGTGAGTCGCCACATACCACTGTCATACCCGGTTGAATAAGCCCCAGCTCCGGCCCCATAACGTGAACAATCCCCTGTTTTTTGTGACCCACAGGGTAAAGTTTAATGCCGTGGGCTTCACAGTTGTTTGCAAGGGTTTGCAGTTGAAGGGCGTTTTGTGGGCCACAGGCATCAATGGCTAAAGAGCGAGTTGATATACTGTGATCCATAGTTCCTATGGTGCGGTCAGGACGACGCACTTTGCGTCCTTTGTCATTTAATCCCGCGAACGCTTGCGGTGATGTCACTTCGTGAATAAGGTGACGGTCAATGTATAGCAAGCTGTCGTCACCAACCTGTTCGATGACATGTGCTTCAAATACTTTGTCGTATAAGGTCTTGGCCATGGTCTTATTCCTGATCCAACAATTGTTTAACGATTTCACTACCTACTTGTGCAGTAGTAGACGCGCGGTCTCTTTGGTCTTCTGGTAATAACTCGCCCGTAAGTACACCAGCTTCCAAGGTTGAGACCACCGCTTTTTCGATGGCGTCTGCGGCTTCACCTAAACCAAGGCTAAAGCGAAGCATCATGGCGGCAGATAGAATTTGTGCAATTGGATTTGCGATACCCATACCGGCAATATCTGGTGCTGAACCGCCCGCGGGTTCGTAAAGGCCGAATCCAGCTTCATTCATACTCGCAGAAGGAAGTAAGCCCATAGAGCCCGTCATCATGGCACATTCGTCTGATACGATGTCGCCGAAAAGGTTAGAACACAGCATAACGTCAAATTGTGCTGGGTTTTTCATGATTTGCATGGTCGCGTTGTCGATATAGATATGGTCTAGTTCCACATCAGGGTAGTCTTTGGCAACTTCTTCGGCGATCTCTCGCCATAAACGACTGGTAAGTAATACGTTAGCTTTGTCTACAGAGGTAACTTTACCGCGGCGCTTTTTCGCAGCTTCGAAGGCTGCAATAGCAATGCGACGTACTTCGCGTTTACTGTATCGCATGGTGTCGTAGGCGAATTCCTCTTCGCCTTCACCTTCGCGCCCTTTCGGCTGACCGAAATAAATACCACTGGTAAGTTCGCGAACCACTAAAACGTCAACACCTGACTTGGCAATATCTTCTCGAAGAGGAGATAACGCTTCTAACCCCGGATAAATGCGCGCCGGGCGAAGGTTACTGAACAAATCAAAGTGACTGCGCAAGGTGAGTAGTGCTGCCCGCTCAGGGCGTTGGTCTAATGGCAAGGTATCCCATTTTGGACCACCAATACTGCCGAATAGAATCGCATCGGCGTCTTCGCAACCTTTAAGGGTTTTCGCAGGGAGTGCTTCACCTTCAGTATCAATGGCAAATCCGCCCACTGGGTATGCTGTTCGGTTAATTTTAATGTCAAACTTTTGTTCAACCGCATCCAACACCTTGTTGGCTTCTTGCATTACCTCTGGGCCTATACCGTCTCCGGCTAATACCGCTATGTTGTACTGACTCATTTACACTCCTGAAACTCGTACTTGTTGATTTTTCTGCTGGTCAATTTGGTCAGCCAAATAGGTATTGTTCAATACAAAAATAAGGGCTTTTACGCCAGCTTCTACAATGTCTGTCGCCAATCCAATACCATGGAATCGACGGCCGTTATAAGTGGCAATTACACTAACTTGGGCAAGGGCGTCTGCGCCTTCACCTTTTGAATCAAGTTTAAAGTCAACCACTTCGATATCTTGATGGCCAAGAATAGCCAATATCGCGTTGTACGCGGCATCAACGGGGCCATTACCAATACTTGATTGGGTAATTTCTTCGCTACCTACTTTTAAGGTGACGGTAGCACTTGGAATTATTTCTTTGCCAGAGTTGGCTTGTAAATAAAGCAGTTGATAGTGCGCTTGATCGTGCTTTTGTTTATCAAAGAACAACAGTGCTTCTAAGTCATAATCGTAGACCTGCCCTTTTTTGTCTGCCAACTGCAAAAAGGCCGCATAAACTGCTTCTAAATCGTACTCATCGCTACTGTAGCCGAGTTCAGTTAAGCGATGTTTAATTACGTGACGCCCCGAGCGAGAGGTCAGGTTTAAGTTGTTTTTATTAATACCGACACTTTCTGGTGTCATTATCTCGTAGGTGTTTTGCGCTTTTAAGACACCGTCTTGGTGAATACCCGACGAGTGGCTGAATGCGTTAGCACCAACAATGGCTTTGTTGGCTTGAACAGGCATATTGCACAGCTGACTAACAAGCTTTGATGTACGAGAAATTTCCGTCGCATTAATATTGGTATTGATACCTAGCATGCCCTTACGGGTTTGTAAGATCATTGCTATTTCTTCTAACGATGCATTCCCAGCCCGCTCGCCAATACCATTGATAGTACATTCAACCTGTCTTGCACCTTGCTCTACTGCGGCCAACGAGTTGGCCACAGCTAATCCCAGATCATTGTGGCAATGCACTGAGATAGTTGCTTTATCAATGTTTGGAACACGATTGAATAACTGCTGAATAATGCCGCCAAACTCTGTTGGCGTGGTGTAACCTACGGTATCTGGAATATTAACCGTAGTAGCACCTGCGTTAATTGCTGATTCGACCATACGACACAAATAATCAATGTGGGTTCGCCCAGCGTCTTCACACGAGAATTCCACATCGTCTGTATACTTACGGGCGTGTTTTACCGCCGCTACAGCCATCTCAACGATTTCGTCTTGTGACTTTCTTAGTTTAGCACCTACATGAATCTCAGAGGTTGCAATAAAAGTATGAATTCTAAAGTGGTCTGCAACCCTAAGCGCCTGACCACAGGCGTCAATATCTCCCGCAAGTGCTCGGGATAAGCCGCATACTGTGGCGTTTTTTACTTCACGAGCAATCATTTGTACTGATTCAAAATCACCGGGCGATGATACGGGGAAACCTGCTTCAATAATGTCTACGCCTAAACGCTCGAGAGCGAGAGCGATCTGCAATTTCTCTTTAGCACTTAGGCTAGCAGGCAAAGCCTGTTCACCATCTCGCAAAGTGGTATCAAATATTTTTACTTGATTTGTCATGACGCTCTCTCAGTATGAAGTTAAAAAAAAACCCGTGCGATGCACGGGTTTTTGTGTAATTTGTTGCTAGATGCAATCTACCCGTGCAGTCTTGCTGCCATGAGGAGTAGAGTTGTCAGTAGAACGCGTGAATTCATTTACGCTTCGCCAGTGCACCTTTAAGTTATGCCGACAATGTAACCAGTAGTAGGGAACAGGTCAACCTTTAGTTGGCAATAATAACTATAATTTTTGATTATAAAGTGTGACATTTCGCAGCAAGGTGAATTTGTCCTAATTTTTCCCACTTAGATGGCTTGTATATGCGTTTTTATGGATTGATATTGCCGAATTCTTGTTTTGGTAGGATGTTCATCCTAAATGGTGAAGGGGTGTAACTACAGGGAAGAGTTCTTGTTTTTAATTTTTATCCGGTAAAAGTGATTATCTATTCATTTTTGGCTTGGAGTGTAAAGCCCTTCCAATTGATTTTTGTTGATAATCGCATTTCTCTGAGTTGGAGAGAACGGTTTATACCTTTTCCTCTATGACGCCACGTATGTCCACAACATGCGGCGGTTAAATTAGCTTTGCTTGGTTTAAGTAAAGTTTTAGTGACATGCTTGTTGGTATCTGGCGTGATTTGCCCTCCGCGAAAATCAAACCAGCCATGCTTATTCAAATGAACACCTTCATTGGGTAGAGAGATCTTATCAATCGCGTCCAGCTCAATATGTTTACCTTCCAATGACTCTACAAGAACAGGTAATACCAAGCCATAGTCTGCGTGTTTACTGAGCCAACTAAATAATAAATCGGGTGTGTTATTGGTGTTGGGGCATTGGGCGGCTTGCTTGGCAAACCAACTGCCATTATGTGCATCAATAGCTAGGGGAGTGGAGTTGTCGAGCAAAAAGCGAGCGACACTGCGCACGTGGTAAGGAAGGCCCCCAATTTTTCTTCTCACGATAGAGATATTGTTGGGACTATTGAGTGCTAAATCCAATAACTCTCGCTCGTACAGCGCAGTGCATATTTCAGCAAATTGCGGATGAGAGCTACTCAGTTCCCCTGAGTCTTCAAAAAAACCAGATTGCAAATCAGTAGGATCGCTAGCGTTAACCATAGTTACGAATGGAGTTTGGTTGAATTTTCTTCAATGTCGCCACCCTATCAGGATTTTCTCCCATTAGCTAGCCGCCAAGTAAAGCCATACCACAGGAAAACCTGTATCCCACCTTTATTGCCTAATTAAATAGTTTTTATACTTTCGCTTTTTGTATTACCAATTTTTATGGTTGGTTTATGCGTATCGTACTGGTTGAACCTGTTTTTAATCGCATTTAACTCTTCGCCTAATGTTTTGGTTAACCAAGTGTTGTATTGATTGTATGTGTTTTGGCTTTTGATTAAGTGGTTGTTTTAAATGGTTTTGTTTTGAATTTTTATCAATGCAAATACTTGTTTGTTGCTTTTTGCTTGCTTATTGGTATGGCCAATATGTAAAAATTGTTAAATAATTTGTTTGTTTAATATTGACCAATTTTAATTTTTGGAATATTTTGTAATCACCTTGTAAACCTGTTGTGAGGTTCTTGGTTTTCAGGGGGACGTTGTTAGCACATTAAATAAGGTCGAGGTGGATAGGTGAATTGGTTGTCCATTTTGCACCTGAAAAGGAACACACACATGGGTCACAAATTATCAAAAATTACGTTAGCTCTGCTTTCAGCTAGCTCGCTAAGCATGACTACAGCTATTGCACAAGAAGAACCAACAGAAGACACGCTAGAGGTTATTCAGGTTTCTGGTATTCGCGCCTCTTTAGCCAGCGCACTTAATGAGAAACGTTACAGCAATAACCTCGTTGAGATTATTGAAGCGGAAGATATCGGTAAGCTTCCCGATCAAAACTTGGCAGAAGTATTAGAGAACATCACCGGTATCCAAATTACCCGTGAAGCGGGTGTAGGTACGGGCGTACAAATTCGTGGTACCGATGCAAACCGTACAGAAATTAATGGCGTGTCAACAGTAGGCTCTGGTGCAGGTCGAAGCGGTATAGACTTTGAAGATGTCTCTGCCTCTATAATCGCGGGGCTAGAGGTAACAAAGTCACCAGACGCGAAGACCATTGAGGGGTCAGTAGGTGGTACGATTAACCTGAAAACAATCCGACCGTTACAATTATCGGAAAGACTAGCGGCGTTTCGCGTTCAGGGTGAAAACAGCAGCCTGACCACAGACAGTAACTTCCAACCAAGGCTATCAGGTACATTTGGTGACAACTGGGAAAACGAAAACGGTCGTTTTGGTGTAGTAATTAGTGCAAGTTATGCCGAACAAGACGTATCAGCATTTCGTCCTCGTGCTGACAGAGACAATTTAGTGGCATCAGACAGCGGTTTTGCCAGTGCACAGTCTTTCGATTTCCTTCCTATCCAGTTTTTGGTTCAAGACTACGACAACTTTGAATATGAAACTAAGAACTTTGTAGGTACGTTTGAGTGGGCTCCCAATGACAATACTAAGTTCTTTTTTGATGCAGTAATTAATGATCAAGAGCGCTTGCAAGAAAGTTCTCGTGTGCAAGCGTCTGGGGTTAGTGCACTTAGTGATATATCCATTCCGAGCTCTTTTGAAACTGTGAATTTTGGTTCATTAGGTGGCACAAACTTGGGCAGTATCCAAGCAGCGTTAACCGGTATTATTCCAGTGAACTTGGATAACGACGACGACGATCCAAACCTTCGTTTATCCACCGATACAAACTCTCGTGTAACAAAGAGTGAAATTTTCCGCTTAGGTGGTGAATGGCAAGGCGACAAGTTGTTCATCAGTGCAGAAATTGCATCTTCTTCATCTGATACAACAACACCTAGCTTTAACACTACATTGAACTTCATCAACCCCAACGCACCACTTGATGCAGGCGGCGGTAATGATAATAGCGTACCTTTCCAGTATGACCTTACCGGTGGAGCACTTACCTTCGGCATTGCTTCTGGCGCCGATTACGCACCTACTGTTGAACAATTGATGGACCCGTACAATGTTGTTTTGCGTGACGTGAATATCGGTCGTGATACTACCGAAAACAGCGAAGACGCAGCTCGTGTTGACTTTACCTATTACTTAGACGGTATGGTTACCTCAGTTGATTTCGGTTATCGCTACAGCAAATCTACCAGTGTTAGAGAAGACATAGGCACAAGCGTTGGCTTGCGGTCAATGGCAGATAGCCCACGCGGTGATTTGTTCTCTGAATTACTCGTTGCTGGTCCGGATAACTTCGATGCCGCAGATGGTCGTGAGCTTTTTGTTAAAGATTTCCTACTCATTAACCCTGAACTGGTGGCTTCAAGTCCTGACTATGTGCTTTCGGTACTTCAAGACGCTATGACAGCACACGGTTCGAGCCGTTCGCTAAGTGCGCCTACTGCAAGCTCTTCAGGCTTCTTCGATATTGAAGAAGAAACACATGCTTTGTATGCACAGGCAAACTTTGAATATGAAATGTTCCGCGGTAACTTCGGTGTTCGTTATTTGCAAACAGACATCACTTCAGTGGGTAACTCTATTACTGAGGATGATGCTGGTAACGAATTGGT
>JALUXV010000125.1 GCA_027013165.1 Alteromonadaceae bacterium | reverse complement strand
TAAAAACAATAGACAACGGCGGCAACCAAACGAGTACTGACATTACAAATTTCGAAACCTGTTCCGTTGTTCAGCTTGCTAGCGGTGAAGATAACTATAACTGCCCAAACCATGTGGATGCCGCAGGAAAGGTCCCAAACGTGGTTAACGGCTATCAAATCACACTGGATGGCAAAGTGGTCAATGCGGGTAAACAATGTACACCCACTTCAACCTTTATCGATAAAACGAATAATAGACGCCTTTGCTTTGAAGTAGATAAGTTCTGGGAGAAGTTTCCCTCCTCATTACGAGTGTCATCAAACACTTCGCATATAAGTCTATTGGGTTCGGAAAACGGCCCTCCTCTAGAATTACAGCCTGGGGAGCAAGGCTCTCGTTCACTGTTTGTTTCACCAAATCACATCACTGAGGCGAAAGTCACCATTAATGCTCAGTGGATCAAGAGCACCCTCGCGGTACCTTTTGCACCGTGGGACAATAACACCAGTATCTTCCAATCCTTGATCAGTGAAGGCATTGAGGGTCAAGATTCTTTCTTTAAAAAACGACTAGTTATCGACGAGTTTGGATGGCGACATTTTGGTGAGCTTTATGCTGACCACGAGAGAGCATTAACACCTGAGACAACACACTTTATCTCTCACTACAACAACCAATATGACCCCATTCAAGGCATGTTATATCAGTGGCTAGTTTCTGGAGACCACCGTTGGTTTGAGTTAGCGGACGACTTGGCAAAACACGTGAGTGATATCGATATTTATCACACTCAAAAAGATAAGCCTGAATACTCAGGAGGGCTTTTCTGGCACACAGACCATTATGTACAAGCATATCGCGCTACCCATCGAACCTACTCAGTAGATCAGCCAACCAACGTATACGATGATCATGCAGGTGGTGGTGGTCCTGGTGGACAACATTGCTACACAACAGGTTTACTTATGCACTATTGGCTCACTGGTTATGAGCCATCCCGAGTAGCAGTAGTGTCTCAAACGGACTGGATTTCAAATTACTACGAGGGTGACGGTACATTACTCTCCACCTTACTTGCGTTAAAAAATGCCGGAACAGAAGGCTTAAAAAATGTAAAAACTGGGAAATATCCCCTTGATAGAGGGACTGGAAATTACATTAATGCACTGCTCGATAAGTTTGAACTCACAGACGACTCAGCGATTATTGAACACTGTGGGCACATCATAAGAAATACAGTGTCGCCCCATGACGATGTGAATCTTAGAAACTTCGACAATGTTGAAGCAACGTGGTTTTACACCGTTTTTTTACAGTCGGTTTGCAAGTTTATTGCCGTAAAAGAACGTCAAGAACACAGGGATGCAGATTATAACTACTCAGTAGCTTCATTAGTCCACTATGCCAAGTGGATGGCAAACAACGAATACGCCTATCTAGACAAGCCAGACATTCTGGAATTTCCTAATCAAACATGGACTGGCCAGGACATTAGAAAGCTCTGTGTACTCAACTTTGCGCGAGCTTATGCGCCAGAAAACTCACACCATGTATTTGATCAAAAAACGCAAACTTTAGAGAAAACGATTATCGACAGACTTGCGGGTAGTGAGGAAACCAAAACTACCCGAGTACTTTGTCTAATGATGCAAAACACCAATTATGCGACCTACCGAAACATCCCGTCGCCCAAAAGTGAAAGTTGCGAAGTTAACTACGTTGCTAACAAGCAATCTATAATATCACTGCTGTTTTCACGCGCCCTAGCGTTCTCATTCAAACGGGAACGTTCACAACTGGTTAAGCGTTTTCCGCAACTTCAACAATGGTTAGGTGAGCCATGAGTGTACTTGTTAGTTTTATCATTCCTCACAAAGGCAGAGAGGCGATGCTGATTGAGACGCTCAACAGTATTTGCACTCAAAGTTTTAGTACTGGAGAGATTGAAGTTGTCATAGTAAGCCAAAATAAAACAGTATCGGCGTCACTGGAGGCGTTAAAAGAACGTCTTAAACTCAATATTATTTTTAATGAAGATGGTAACACCATATCTCACTCTAGAAACATTGGCGCACGACAGGCTGAGGGCAAATACCTTGCTTTTTTAGACGCAGATGTTGAGCTGGCGAGTAACTGGACTGAAACGGTTTACAACATTCTTACGCGCAATCAAGATATTGCTCTTGTTAGCGCTATGCAAATAAACAGTGAAGGCGCACCACCACTAGAACGCATCCGCACTGCGCTCAGCAATGCAGAATTAGATACTAACGTAGCATTTCTTCCGGGCAGAAATTTGTTTTTAGCCAAAGAGACCTTCAATAAAGTAAATGGCTTTCCCGAGCACCTCATGACCTGCGAAGACTATTACTTTACCGACAGCGTAAGCAAACACGGTGGCCTTTACTACACCTCAAAAACCCATTATGTTCACATTGGTGAAGACAAAGCCTTCGTACCTATGTTTAAGAAAGAAATTTGGCGAGGCCAATCAAACATAGCATCGATACAAGGGAGACGTATTGGCATTAGAGAGTGGCCAAGTTTTATCGTTCCTTTCGTGATAACACTCGGTGTGCTGCTCAGTGTCATCAGCGCTTTAATATTACCGTTAATCATTACATTTGCACTCGGAGCGATGACAATTCTTCCCCTATTAGCTTACGTATTTAGATTAAAAAAGCTTACCGGCAGTGAAGTTAACGTTTTACACTGTGTGTGGTTTTATATTTTGTATTTCCCTGCCCGAACCATTGGCACATTATTAGGAGTACGAGGAGCGGTATCCACTAGCTCTCATAAAAATTAGAATGAAAGTACTACAGTTTATTTGCTCTACAGGTTTTTACGGTGCCGAACGCTGGGTGTTGGCACTATCCAAGCACTTACCCTCTTCGGTAGAAAGTGAGTTAGTAGTTACTCTTGAGCCAGGTACTGAAGATCTTGAACTGGTAAGACAGTTCAAGGCCATTGGAAAAACCCATCAAGTACCTATGAACGGCAGATTTGATCTTGGTGCTGTAGATAAATTAGCACAGCTAATAAAGCAGAATAACATCGATATCATTCACACCCACGGATACAAATCTGACATTCTTGGTGTAATGGCCGCGAGAAAAGCAGGTATCCCTTGTGTGATAACTCCCCATGGCTTCGAAAATGCCGCAGACTTTAAACTGCGCTTTTTTATATGGCTTGGTTGCCTAGCTATGCGTTTTGCAGACAAAGTAGTCCCGCTCTCCCGTCAGCTCATGGAAGATGTTAAACGGTTTAAAGTAGCGCCTCATAAACTTGAGTACATCCAAAATGGTGTGGATTTATCTG
>JALUXV010000124.1 GCA_027013165.1 Alteromonadaceae bacterium | reverse complement strand
AATGTCCGCTCCTTGTCTAAAGCAGAAACTAATAACACATTAAAAAAGACTCACATATGCGCTTGTGAGTCTCTTCAACTGATAGGTGTGTTGTCTAAATTGCTAACTGTTATTCTAAATCTACAGCAGCGGCAAACCTGCCAAGTCCACCCCTTTTCCTAGGTTGAACACCAAAGTTGGCCCTAGTTCTATTTTCTGTTTTTGCTGAGATAGCTGCACGTGCAAACGAACTTCGTTCTCTTGGTAAGACTGTCCCACTTTGACAGCCATTGCATAGGTTTGCCATTGATCATTAAGCGCTAAATCCTCGGATACAAGGTAACTATATGGCTCGGCTGCCAATTGAAGGCCTGCAGTAGCATCGACTGAACTATCGGCTAGTCTCAGCCATAAAATCATGTAAATGACATCGTCTTTTTCAATAGTTGTTTGAATATTAGAAAACGCTCCAACGTCCCAAGGGTTTGTTCCTTTACGCTTTACGTCGACAAGTAAAGAATCCCCGCCGGTTACTTCACCGTTGCTCAATGACGTGACTGAATAATTGTCACCATAAGTTTGCCAAGCATTTGAGTAGGGGCTGTGAATGAGTTGTGCGCTCTCAGGTAACAAACTCACTATTTTGGAATACGCTAAATCTATCTCTTTTTGCCTTTCTTGTGCTTCGCTGCTTGCACATAGCGACACGAAAAGGACTAAACAAAACCAGTTGAGTATCTTCATGTTTGCACCGTTATGTCGTTATATCAGGATAAGGCGTTACGGTTGTTATTGAGCCATCAGGTTGATGTTCAATAGGTGTGGCCTTCATTGAGCGCAAATGGGTGACACCGCCAGACATTACCGAATCATGGTAAAACAAGTACCACTGACCTTGATACTCAACAACAGAATGATGGGTAGTCCAACCAACTACAGGCTCCAACAAAACCCCTTTGTAATTGAAGGGGCCATAGGGTGATTCGCTGGTGGCGTAGCAAATAAGGTGGCTGTCACCGGTGGAATATGACAGATAGTAAAGGTCGTTGAATTTATGTAACCAAGGCCCTTCAAAGTATCGACGCTGAATATCTCCAGCAGTGAGCGGTGCTCCGTTTTCATCTAAGATGGTAATTTGCTTAGGTGAATGCTCGAAGGTCAACATATCTTCCGAAAGTTTAGCAACGCGCGGACCAAGGGCTTGGTCATGCTCTTTCAAATCGACTGGGGTGTTAGCGTAAGTATTCTCTGGGTAGTGCTCTAGCTGACCACCCCATAATCCGCCAAAATAAAGGTAATAGCTGCCGTCATCATCTTCAAATACTGCTGGGTCTATAGAGTAGCTGCCCTCAATGGGTAACGGCTGGGCGGTGAATGGCCCAGCTGGATTATTACCTACAGCTACACCGATTTGAAAAATTCCGTCGGCTTTTTTGGCCGGAAAATAGAAATAGTACTTACCGTCTTTTTGAGCGGCGTCTGGTGCCCACATTTGTCGTTCTGCCCACGGTACATCGTCAACATGCAATGCCAAGCCATGGTCAATGACTTCACCGTTGACGTCAGACATTGAAAACACGTGGTAGTCTTCCATACCAAAGTGATCACCGTTGTCATTGAAAGGGATCCCGGCATCTATGTCGTGTGACGGATAAACAAATATTCGTCCGTCAAATACATGTGCTGACGGATCGGCAGTGTACATATGTGTTACTAGAGGTTTTGCTATGGCAGCAGATTCAAACTGTGCTTTTTGATCGTGAGTAAGGTCGGTCATTTAGCTATCCGATGTAATGATGCTTAAGAAGACGCCGCGCGGCGTATTGAAAGTTCGTTCTCAATTTGTTGTTCTAGTGCCCGATTAATTCTGTAAGTGAACAAACAGGCAGTGGCTACAAAGAATGGAACAGTTGGGAATACACTGACGATGAGCTTAATACCTTGTATAGTGTCATCAGACTGTGTTTGCAGTAGTGGGTCGTAACCAAAATGCGCTAACAGCAATGCAACACTTGCGCCGCCAATACTCAACCCTAGCTTGAGCCCAAATATCATGGCTGAAAAAATGATGGCGGTAGCTCGTCTTCGATAGCGCCATTCGGAATAATCTGCAACGTCAGCAATCATCGCCCAAAGCAGTGGTATTGTTACGCCATAAAATAATCCGTGAAGTAGGTTGAGTCCAATGGCCATCGCTGGATTGTTACTGGGCACCCAAAATAACCCAAGAATGAATAGTGTGGATATAAAGAGCGCAGTCATGAACACGTCTCTTTTACCGAACTTATCGGCCAGTGGTTTTGAAAACCCAATTCCAACAATAGACGTGATTATGCCTACAGCGTTAAACAACGAGAATGCAGAGGTGGCTGGGTCTGAAGGCCATTCGAACTTGGTCAGCCCTGCTTGTGTTAACCATTGATTTAGCGCGGCAATTCCACTATTGAAACCTGAATTTGAGAGAAATTCACTAGTGGCAGAATTGTCTAAGTAATACTGAAAGAAGTAGATACTACTTCCGCCTTTAAGGGCTAAAGTTACAAAGACCAATATGGTAACAGACAACATGATCAGCCAAGGTTTGTTACCTATAAGGTCTTTAATGTCTTGATACACTGACCCGCTGTAATCACTGGGTAAAATGACTCTCTCTTTGGTAGTGAAAAAAGTAATTAAAAAGAAAACAGTACCTACAACACAAAACACTGTCATCAGGCTATTGAAACCAGCAGCTTTGTCTCCGTCACCCAGTATTAGCACTAAAGGAAGCAGCAATACTTGAATCACAAACTGGGCAATCATTACGGCAACAAAACGATAAGCAGAAAGACTGTTTCGTTGCTTCATGTTGCTGGTCATCACTCCGCTTAGCGCAGCATAGGGTAAATTGTTGGCAGAATAGATAATAACGAGTAACACGTAGGTGATAAGCGCATATGCCAACTTACCTTCCGGAGAAAATGCTGGAGTGCTGAAGGCAAGTAGTGCACTTATCCCGAACGGTACCGATGTCCAAAGGATCCAAGGTCGAAACTTTCCCCATCGAGATACGGTTCTGTCGGCAATAATTCCCATGATGGGGTTAAAAAAGGCACCAACTAAACCACCAACAAAGATGATGGTGGCGGCTGCTGTAGCTGGTATTCCGTAAACATCGGTGTAAAAAAACGCAAGGAAAACAACTAGGGTTTGAAAGATCAGGTTGGCTGCTAGATCCCCTAAACTGTACCCAACTTTTTCTACCACCGATAACGGCTTAGGCAAATTATTCATTGTGAAAGCTTTGTTATTGTCAAATTTACAATATGTTTAATTTGCGTGAAAAAGCCTCTGATGTCAACAGACAAACTCGGCGTTAAAGAGAGATTTTAGTATTCGAAGCTAAATCCAAACTCTCTGAGTTTGTGGTAAACGTCTAGATCGAAGCGATACAAAGACGCGGCTCTGTGAGCCACGTTTTTCTGGCGCTCTTTACAGTCTATAAGTAAGTTCATCTTTAGAATTTTGCGTCTGAAATTCGGCTTGTCTAACGGTTTCTGTAAGATAGCTTCGTAGATTTCTTGAAGTTGTAAGAGGGTGAACTTTTCAGGTAATAAATTAAAACCAATAGGCTCGTGACGGACTTTGTATTTTAAGTGTTCAAGACAGGAAGATAGAATGACATTGTGGTCAAAAATAAGGTTAGGTACCTCAAAAACGTCGAACCACGCCAATTCATTGGTATTCGTGCCCCCAACCAGCTTTGCGTCGTCATATATAACAAGTGAGTAAAAGGCGACTGTGATGATTCTGCGGTCTGGATAACGGTTCACTTTTCCAAATGCACCCAGTTGATCAAGAAACAAATTCTCTACACCACTGGTTTGCTTAACAATACGCGCCGCTGCGTCATTCAAGCTTTCGTCTAATCGTGCCCAGTGACCAATGAGTCCCCATTGATTACTTGCGTACCCTTGTTTGTATTTGGCAAGGAGTACTTTTAATTTTCCTTCATGCATAGAGAAAATTAGGTTGTCTACCGATATGTTATCGATGTAATCGTCACCTAGTATTTCTTCTTCTAAATGAAGTATGCCTCTTTCGCTCATAGCATGTGTCCTGTAATTACCGCAGATTCATAGCTTACACAAAATCATTAGCAGAGAAAAACCTCTTGCAGTTACAAGCCACTGCGGTTAATAATATGTTATTGTCAATTTAACAATAAGAAATTATGTTTAAACTTGCTTCAACACTATTTTTAACAGGATTGGCTTGCGCAGCTTGCGTTAGCACAGCCAACAACAATACACCAACCTATTTGAAAGATGCCTACGCGCCTTTTTTTATGATGGGAACTGCGCTTAATGAGCAGCAAATATCTGGTCAAGTACCAGAAGATTTGTTGGTGGTAAAATCACACTTCAATGCGATAACGCCAGAAAACATTATGAAATGGGAAGTCATTCACCCATCTCCTAATGAATACAATTTTTCAGCGTCTGACCAACTCGTTGCATTAACTAACGAACACAACCTCTTTTTAATTGGCCATACACTCACCTGGCATTCGCAAACACCAGACTGGGTGTTTAAATCACCCGATGGGGAACTCAAAGATAGAGAAGCGCTTTTAGCCTTACTCAAAGAGCACATTTATACCGTTGCGGGCCGGTATCGCGGTCAAATCCAAGGGTGGGACGTAGTTAATGAAGCTTTTAATGAAGACGGTACACTACGAAACTCTCTGTGGTTGCAAATTATAGGGCCAGACTATATCGAGAAGGCGTTTGAGTATGCTCATGAAGCGGCGCCCGATGCTAAACTTTACTACAACGACTACAACCTGTTTAAACCAGAAAAACGCGCCGGTGTTGTGGCTATGGTCAAACGACTACAGGCCAAAAATATTCCAATCGACGGTGTTGGGTTGCAAGGGCATTATGCGTTGGACTATCCAGACTTAAGTCTACTCGAAGATTCGATTATCGCGTATGGTGAGTTAGGCATTGAGGTAATGATCACAGAACTTGATGTGTCGGTATTGCCTTTTCCTGATGAAGAGGAAATGGGCGCTGATGTGTCAATCAATATTGCGTTACAATCGAAGTTTAACCCCTATGCCAATGGTTTACCTGCTAGCATAAATACGCAACTGAGCGACAGGTATGAAGCGTTATTCAAATTGTTTCTCAAGCACCAAGATATCATTTCTCGCGTTACCTTTTGGGGGGTAAATGATCGCCAAACCTGGCGCAATAATTGGCCAATGCAAGGCCGCAGCGATTACCCATTACTATTTGACAGAGAAAACCGGCCAAAAGATGCTGCGTTTACTATCATTCAGCTGACCCAATAACTGTCTCTGCATTGCCATAAATCCATGTCCTTTTTATACGCCACCTTTAACATTCAGGTGGCGTGTTTTTTTGTATTTCTCTTACTTTAACCCAATTTCCATTCACTAATTTAATGGCTGATGTTTTATTCCATCTTTCATATCTATATCATTGTATATAAATAATAGTTATGAGAATTACCCAAATAATACTGGTTTTGCTGCTTTCATTACCGTACATTGTGCTGGTGATGGGTCATATTTTGCTCATTATTGCATCCTTATCGGCAGACTAGAATTAAAAATAATAATAAGAAATGTGGATATTAGTTCTTAACGGAATAATAGGTAACGTGAATTGAAAGGCTAGGAAACACAGTTGGCGTGTTTTCTTCTGTCGCCTGGA
Source organism: Alteromonadaceae bacterium (assembly GCA_027013165.1). Taxonomy (GTDB): domain Bacteria; phylum Pseudomonadota; class Gammaproteobacteria; order Enterobacterales; family Alteromonadaceae; genus Alteromonas. Next base: position 12,155 of record JALUXV010000124.1, on the reverse strand, counting down.
TGTAAGGAAAATAACATGAAAATCATTGTGTTAAATGATTCGTCTTTACCTGATCCCACAGGTAATGTCGAAAAACGGTGTGCAGCAACACCCGCTACAACAACACGACTCTGTAAAAAAGGTATTTCAGTATGCATTGAATCCAATGCTGGACTGCTTTCTGGTTATTCAAATAAAGAATATGAAGAAACAGGAGCATCTATCATCGATGATGTGAATACTATATTACCTGAGGCAGATATAGTTGTTGCTGTTAACAAACCCACAGAAGAGCAACTTGCTTTACTCAAGAAAGGTGCAATTGTTGTCGGGCATCTCGACCCTTTCTTCGAACAACCTTTAATTGAATCAATAGCGCAAAAAGGTTTAACCGGAATTTCTGTGGAAATGATCCCTCGTTCTTCACGTGCACAAAAAATGGACGCGTTGAGTTCACAAGCTAGCCTTGCGGGTTACGTCATGGTGATGCAGGCAGCGAGTTTATTGCCATCAATTTTACCTATGATGATGACGCCTTCGGGCACCATTAAGCCTGCCAAAGTATTTATAATTGGCGCTGGTGTAGCCGGTTTACAGGCGATAGCAACCGCAAAGCGTTTGGGGGCGTCTGTACTTGCTTATGATACTCGTCCTGTAGTAGCTGAACAGGTGGAGTCATTGGGCGGAAAGTTCTTACACATTGATATTGGTGAAACCGGTCAAACGAAAGACGGCTATGCCAAAGCATTAACTGAAGAGCAAAAAGCGATTCAGCAAGAAGCTCAGCGCGATGCCATTGCAAGCTCAGACATTGTGATTACCACTGCTCAGTTGTTCGGCCGTAAACCTCCCGTATTGATTCAAAAAGACACCCTTGCCTTAATGAAACCGGGCAGTGTTGTGGTTGATATGGCGGCGCAATCTGGCGGTAATGTAGAAGGCTCTGTTGCTGGCGAAGTAGTTGAAGTTAATGGTGTCACTGTGGTTGGAACAGGTCACTGGAGTCAAAACGTAGCCCGTGCTGCCACCGACATGTATGCCAACAACGTTTATAACCTTGTTGATGAGTTTTATGACGCAGAATCGTCGGCATTCGGGCTAGATCTTGAAGACGACATTCTTTCTGGCTGCGTGATTACTCACGACGGTGCGATCATCAGTGACATGCTAACCAACGCTTACAAAGGAGCTTAAAGCAATGGAAATTATCTATCTTCTATTTATTGTATTGCTTGCAGCTTTTCTTGGCTTTGAGCTTATTCGTAAAGTACCTGCCACATTACATACACCATTAATGTCGGGTTCAAACGCAATCTCTGGTATTACTCTGGTAGGAGCGTTAGCGGCTGCGGGTGCAGAGCAGAGCTTACTAACCACTATTTTGGGCACTGCTGCCGTGGCTTTGGCGAGCATCAATGTGGTTGGCGGTTATCTGGTTACCGATCGCATGCTTAGCATGTTCAAGAAGAAAGAGAAGTAAGGGGTATGCAAGTGAATGATATCATTACCATAATCAATATTGCATACGTAGTAGCGGCTGCACTTTTTATTCTTGGTCTTAAATTACTTAGCCATCCTGATACGGCTAAGAAAGGTAACTTTGTCTCTTCATTGGGTATGTTGTTTGCTGTGGTTGTAACGCTTCTAGATCAACAAATCATTAGTTATCACTATATTCTGTTGGGTTTTGTACTTGGCGGTGCTTTTGGTGCGTGGAAAGCCAAGTCGGTGCAAATGACAGATATGCCACAAATGGTGTCTTTGTTTAACGGCTTTGGTGGTGCGGCCTCACTATTACTGGGCTGGGCAACGCTTAATGGTTTACAAGGCTCATTTGTAGGTGCCCAAACGGCTGGTGCATTTGTTTATATCACCCTATTCTTTACCGTATTAGTTGGAGGCATTACTTTCTCTGGCTCTGTTATCGCTTGGGGTAAGTTGTCTGGCACTATGTCGTCAAAAGCTGTGGTATTTACTGGCCTTCGCGAACTCAGTATTTTACATTTAGTGGCTATGGTTGTTGTAGCTTATTTGTTCGTAACAGACCCAACTAATCCAACGTGGTTATATTGTGCCATTGGCCTAGCACTTAGCTTTGGGTTATGGGCCACTATTTCTATTGGTGGCGCAGATATGCCAGTGGTAATAGCGCTGCTTAACAGTTATTCAGGCATAGCTGCATCGGCTGCTGGTTTGGCAACAGGCAATACTATTCTGATAGTAACTGGCTTACTTGTTGGTGCGTCGGGACTCATTCTTACCAATATTATGTGTAAGGCTATGAACCGCTCGCTGATGAATGTGTTGCTCTCTGGCTTCTCGAAACCAGTGGAAGCCGCTGGAAAAATCGAAGGCGAAGTTAAAATTTTGCCTGCACAAGATGCCTTCTATGTATTAGAAGCGGCCCAAGCTGTATTGGTTATTCCTGGTTATGGTATGGCGGTGGCACAAGCGCAACACGCGGTGCGAGAGCTACAGTCATTACTAGAAGAAAACGGTTGTACCGTTGACTACGCCATTCACCCAGTTGCGGGCAGAATGCCTGGGCATATGAACGTATTGCTTGCCGAAGCTGATGTGCCTTATGACCAGCTTTACGAAATGGATGACGTTAATCCACGCATGGAAAACTATGACGTGGTTATTGTTATTGGTGCAAATGACGTTGTTAACCCTGCGGCGAAAGAGATGAAAGGCAGTCCAATTTACGGTATGCCAGTTATTGAAGCCTACCGCGCGAAAACCGTTTTTGTACTGAAACGTTCAGCCAACGCCGGTTTTGCAGGTGTTGATAACCCGCTCTTTTTCAAAGACAACACGCGTATGGTATTGGGTGATGCTAAAGACACCATCAATACTATTATTCGCGAGTTTGGCGACGAATAAGTGTAACAACGGCGAGCACAAGCTCGCCGTTTTGTCCGTCTTTTAGATACTTACCCCACTTTTTCCCTCTTTTATAGCTTCTTGTACCCTGTGTATTAGATTTGTGGTTGCAATCTGATATTTGCACGCTACTATTGCGCCTGATTTTTAACCAGCCTGATTTTCCCGCACCCAAATGGAGTTGAGTTCGTCATGTCATCACCGCATTTTCGTATAGAACATGCTGGCAATTGTTTGCTATGTACACTTCGTGGAAAGTGGAGTTTGGCGGTTGATATTCAGTATCTTGCAGCGCTTGCTGAGGAAACAAAGCGCAAAAAAGGGCAAGCTTATTTCGTTATTGCGGATATTCGCACTTGGCAACCACCTGAAGCTGCTCTCCTCGAAAAAGTCGTCTCTCCGCTTCAGTTTGATAGCCGAAATCAGCAAGGTGAGTTCTGGTTAGAAGATGAATACACCCGTGCCGATTATATTGCACAAAATCTAAAGCCCATGAAGAACGCGTCTTTAGTTCGCTCTCGAGCTGCGTCTGAGTTACTGATATTTGTACGCAAAAATTGCCTAGATTCTACTTATAAAGGTGTGGCTAAGTGGTTGCAAAATAACAACTATTTACTGGAATGTGAATTGGGCGATATTTATGCGTAGCGCGTTTTAAATTGTTGTCTATAATACCGATCTTTATTGGTATTTAACCCTGATTACTGTTTAGGTCGATAACGCCCTAGCAGGTAACATTTCTATAGTAAGGTGACGATATTGTCTGATTGGAGTATTGACGCTGCTGAGCGTGTATATGGCGTATCCCAATGGGGCGGAGGCTATTTTCACATTGGTGAGAATGGCAATGTTCATGTAACGCCAGTACCTACCAACCCTAGTATTCGAATCGACTTTAAGTCGGTGCTAGACGAAATTCACCAAGAAGGTGTGCAATTTCCTGTTGTGGTAAGGTTTCATGACATCTTGCGTTCGCAAGTTGCCAATTTAAATACCATATTCAAGGACACTATAGAAAGGGCCGAATACCAAGGGCGTTATCAAGGTGTTTATCCGGTTAAAGTTAACCAAATGCGGGAAGTGGTTGAAGAGATCGTAGATGCAGGCACGCCGTTTAACTATGGCCTTGAAGCTGGCTCTAAAGCAGAACTTATCACCGCTCTTGCTATGAACACCAACGACGGTTCGTTAACGGTATTGAATGGGTACAAAGACGAAGAGTTTATGCGTCTGGCCATGCTAGGTTGTAAGCTCGGCCGTAAAATGGTGGTTGTAGTTGAAAAATATAGCGAACTACTACTACTGGTTAAAGTAGCGAAAGAACTCGAGGTAGAACCCACCATAGGCGTTCGCGCAAAAATGACAGTGAAAGGCCGTGGTAAGTGGGAAGGCTCGGCTGGTGACAGAGCTAAATTCGGCCTGACTATTTCCGAGATTATCAAAACAGCTCGCTATTTAGAATCTCAGGGCATGTCTCATTGCCTTAACTTATTGCACTTTCACATTGGTAGTCAGTTAACTGATATTCGCGCTGTTAAAGAAGCCATAACTGAAGCGTCACGTATTTATGCCGATTTACACAAAATGGGCTTTCCGTTGGACTACGTCGATGTTGGTGGTGGTTTAGGTATCGATTACGACGGTAGCAACTCTACAAACGAATCGTCGCGCAACTACAGCATGCAAGAGTACGTATCGGACGTGGTTTATGGCCTTAAGGAAATGTGTGACCTAGAAGGGGTGCCGCATCCTAATATTGTGAGTGAGAGTGGCCGTGCGATTACTGCTCACCATAGTTGTGTAGTGACAGAAATTGTAGGTGAAATTAAATCAGATGCAGCGTCTGTTGATGTTACTGAGTGCGATAACGAGCACGTATTCTTAAAGAATATTCGAGAGTTGGCTGAGCAGTTTGATAACCACAAGAACATGCACGAAGTTTTTAATGACGCTACTCAATACAAAGAGCAAGCGCTTGATGCATTTAAGCTTCGAGTATTGTCGTTAGAAGAGCTGGCAAAAATTGAAACCCTATACTGGAATATTATGGCCCGCTTACAAGCGTGGTACAGCACTCAAGAATATGTGCCAGAAGAGTTACAAGAGCTAGATTTCAGCTTGTCATCTCAGTACTTGTGTAACTTTTCAGTATTTCAGTCGGCCGCAGATACATGGGCGATAGACCAACTTCTACCGGTAGTGCCGTTAACGCGATTGGATGAAAAGCCCACGGTTAACTGTTCACTGGTGGATATTACCTGCGATAGTGACGGCAAAATCGACCAATTTACCGTAGGTCGTGAAATTACTGATGTGCTGCCAGTGCACCCACTTAAAGATGATGAAAAATACTTTATGGGGTTATTCCTTACAGGTGCTTATCAAGACGTAATGGGTGATATGCACAACCTGTTTGGTCGTTTGAACGAAGTACATATCTTCAGTTATGACGACGATCCTGAAGACTTCTACATCGAAGAAGTAGTGAAGGGTTCGTCGGTTGACGATGTACTCAATATCATGCAGTACAATCCGAAAGCCATGGCATCTGACGTGAAACGTGCTATTGATAAGCAAGTGGCACTGGGCACCATTAAGCCTAGAGAGGGGGTTCGATGGACCGACTTTTACGAGGATTGCCTGGGCGGTTACACCTACTTGAAAAACAAGTAAGTTAGTCAGTCTCTACTTGTTCAAAGTAGCGTTTCCAAAACTCTGCGGTGGTGGTGTTGATCATGTTGGTTTCAGCATTGGTTAACATCACATATCCCGTTTTAAAGTCGGGTGCGAACGCTACATCTACGCGATAACCCTTGACCCAACCACCGTGATAGTTAATTCGATGACCATCTACATCGTAAATGCGCCAACCCAAGCCATAGTGGGCATCGTCTAGAAAGCCTCGCCAACCTCTGCGATTTCTTTCGCGAACCGTTTTTACTCGTGGTGTGGTGACGGTATTTATCATGTCTGATGAAATCACCGTTGGAAACTCGCCAAGTAAGGCTTGCAAGTAAATGGTCATGTCGGTAATGCTTGCATTAATCCCGGCAGCAGGTGCGAAGCGATAGTAGTTGTTTTCGACTTTGCCCTCGCGCCAGCGGTCACGAGTAATGGCAATGTGAGGTCTGGCCCAAGACTCAGACCCCTGCAAACTTGCACGCCCAGTGCTCGCGGTAGACATACCCAATGGCGAAAATAGCTGGGTGTGAAGTTCGCTGTGATATGAAGTGTTTTGGTTGCTTAAATAATATTCAATAGCGCCAAACAGCGCATTTTGATAGGTGTAGCAATCGCCGGGTGTGCAAATAGGATCGAGCTTGCCAAGCTCTGTTAATACACGCTCTAGCGAATAATCTGCTTCAATTAGGTTGTCATAGGCATTACGCATAAAACCACTTGATTGGCCAATAATATGCTGAAGTTGCAATTCATCCACACCCTCTCCAGTGAATGGAATATCTGGAAGCAGTGTGGCGATGGGAGTGTCCCAACGAAGTCGTTCTTGCTCTACCATTTTTGCTGCTAGTAGGCCGGTAAATGTTTTAGACACCGACGCCAACCTAAATACAGTATGTTCGGTAATCGGTGAGCCATTTTTGTGGGTTTTGCCGTAAACAAAAACTTTTGGGACTTTACCTTGCTCGTAATAAACAAAGGCGTAACCTGGCACGTTGTGCTTTATGGCTTCTTTTTTTACGTAGTTGGCGTAGTCTGAAATCCAGTCGCTAGCACTGGCATGTAATGCACAAAGGGCGCACACGCAGAACAGTATTGTGGAGTGTAAAAAACGCGAACCTACAGCGCGCAATATGGATAACATTGTCAGAGCTCGTAATACGACAGCCCTGCAACTGGGTGTCTTTTTATAATATTTGCGCCGTATTATGCGGTGAGTGTTAGTGATTATCAACTCACCCACGATGTACAACATTAAACTCCGATTATGACGCGTATTTCGCCTAGTTCCGCGATAAACTCGTATCAAGAGTGTTGAATCGCAGAATTTGGGTATAAATTAGGTGCAACCATTGGGCAACGCAGAACAGTTTCACAAGGCGCGAATGAGTCGAGATCCGCGCTTTGATGGTCGTTTCTTTGTAGCAGTAAAAACTACGGGGATTTTCTGCCGTCCTATTTGTCCAGCGCGATTGCCTCAAGAGAAAAATGTGGACTATTACACCACTGCCGCTCAAGCGGTAAGTGAAGGCTTTCGTCCGTGTTTACGCTGCCGACCAGACAGCGCGCCTATGTCTCCGGCTTGGGAGGGGAGTAAAACAACGTTAACGCGGGCGCAAAAGTTACTCAGTGAAATCCCTCTTCAACCGGTCGCTCGCGTGGCTGAGCGGTTGGGTATTGGCGAGCGTTATCTGCATTCGTTGCTTACTAACCATATCGGTTGCTCTCCAAAGCAGTATCAAGATATTCAAAGGGTCATGTTTGCCAAGCAATTGTTGCAGCAATCACACTTACCCATTGGCGATATTGCTTTTATTGCGGGTTATGAATCTATGCGTCAGTTTCAGCGCGCGGTGAAACAGTATTTAAAAGTAACGCCATCGGACATGCGAAAAAACGCATCGCGTACCAGTGAGCCAAATACCGATATCAATGTGTCGATACACTTTCGCCCGCCTTATGATTGGGACAAAGTTCGCGAATTCCTTGCCCTTCGAGCAATAAAAGATGTGGAGGAAATTACGCCAGAAAGTTACGCTCGATACTTTATTCAAGAGGGTACAAAAGGCTATTTAAGGGCAACCATCAACCCAGCTAAAAACCGTTTTGACGTGGTTATTCGCGTTGATGACTTAAAAGTTGTTCACGCCGTTATCACAGCGCTTAAAGGGGTACTAGATACCGATGCCGACCCTTTGATGATACGTCAGAGCTTGATGGCTAGTGGATATCCTGCAACTGATTTATGTGAGGGGCTTCGACTTCCCACTACGTGGAATGTATTCGAGAGCGGCTGCCGAGCCATACTCGGTCAACAAGTCAGTGTTAAAGCTGCCGTTGCACAACTTAACAAGGTAGCAGAAGCGCTAGGTGAGCAACATGAATATGGTGTGTACTTCCCTTCACCTGAGGTAATAGCAGCAAGTGATCTTTCGTTTTTACGTATGCCCTCCCGCCGCAAAGAGGCTCTGAAAACCTTCGCAGAGTTGTTTGTTAACGGAGCAACCCCCAGCCATGATGACATTTTGGACATTAAAGGTATTGGCGGTTGGACCCTTGATTACCTTAAAATGCGAGGTGAGCGTAATCCAGACGTTTACTTGGCAGGGGATCTTATTGTGAAGAAAATGGCACAAGCGTACAGCTTGGTGCCAGAAGCCGCTGCTCCTTGGCGGAGTTATCTAACCCTTCAGTTGTGGGAAAGATACAATACTCAGGTACAAGAATAGGTAAACCCATGGAATACAACCAATTGATGTCAACGCCCATAGGGCTACTAGAAGTACGTGCCAGCGAACTTGGTGTAACTGCAATTACATTTATTGATGCATCTGTTGCTACCTTGCCCAATGAACTCACTGCCTTGGCATGTGATCAGTTAACGGAATACTTTGACAAAAAGCGCACTGACTTTGATTTTCCACTGGCGGCATCAGGTACTGAATTTCAGCGTCGAGTATGGAAGGCATTGGTGAGTGTCCCTTATGGCGAAACAGCGAGCTATGCAGCCATAGCCAATGCTATAGAAAACCCAAAGGCCGTGCGCGCGGTGGGCGCAGCCAATGGTAAAAACCCCATTGCTATTGTGGTGCCGTGTCATCGAGTGATTGGTAGCAATAATACACTGACTGGCTATGCCGGTGGGTTGGAACGAAAACGATTTTTACTTAATTTAGAAGGAGCACAACAGGGATTATGGGACTAAAAGACCTCATTGCGTTGTTAATATTAGCTGCTATTTGGGGTGGCTCTTTCATTTTTATGCGCGTGGCAGCACCTGAGTTTGGTATTGTTGGTTTGGTCGCCGTGAGAACCTTGTTAGCTACCTTGGTGTTATTGCCTTTTTTGCTTGCCATTCGTGGTGTTGGTGATGTTATTCGCTATTGGCTGCCCATTGCGTTGGTGGGGTTGGCTAATACAGCTGTTCCTTTTATGCTATTTAATTACAGTAGCTTACACCTAGAGGCTGGCGTAAATGCCATTTTAAATGCAACAGCCCCCATGTTCGGTGCCATGGTTGCTTGGTTGTGGTTAGGTGACAAACTGACTAAATCAGCCATTTCTGGTTTGTTAATTGGTTTTGTTGGCGTTGCCGTTATCAGCCAGCACAAGTTAGGTCAGGGAAGTATTAGCTTTTTGCCAATATTAACCGCCCTGTTAGCAACATTAGGTTACGGAATTGCAGCAAGTATGATGAAAAAATGGCTGCATTCGGTACGCCCATTGGTAGTGGCGACTGGTAGCCAAGCCTTTGCCACACTTATGCTTGCGCCTTTCGCATTAGCAACTTTACCCGATACTATGCCAAGCCAAATAGCGTGGTTGAATACTATCGCGTTAGCCATTGGTGGCACGGGTATCGCCTATATTCTTTACTTTAAGTTAATCGCCGATGTTGGGCCTGCAAAAGCCATTACTGTTGCTTATCTGGTGCCCTTATTTGGATTGTTGTGGGGTGTGTTGTTTTTACAAGAACATATTTCGCTACAAACCCTACTTGGCGGTGGGTTTATACTATTAGGCGTAGCAATGACAACGGGTGTAGTACAGCGACTCAAAGGTTCATTGGGTCGCCGTCATGCGTCTAATCAATAAGCTGTAATCGCACTAAATTTTTGCCATCTCGCTTAGCTTGGTACAAGGCGTCTTCTGCGTGTGCTGTGACCTCATTCATAGGGCGCATACTCGCTGTAAATGAAATACCAATCGACGCTGTTAAAGGCAGTTGAGGGTGAGAGCTAACAGGGGTTAGGGTTGCAATACCATGGCGTAGGTTTTGTGCCATTTCCATGGCCTCATGTGGGCCGGTTTGCGGCAGCAGTAAGGCAAATTCGTCTTTATTCCAGCGGCCTAGAATGTCTTGTTCCCGTGAATTATCAGACAAATAAGCCACAACTTTATCTAATACTTCCTCGCCTATTTCTTTGCCGTAGGTGTCACACATGGTGTAGTAATCATCGATACTAATAAGGGCAATGCTGACCGACTTTTGGTCTTTAACGAGTGAATCGTAGGCCAGTTCGAGGTTTTCTCTTTCAGGCAATGTACTAGCGTGCCTCACGATAATGTCAGGCTGCATGTCTCGCCTGAAGTAATAAAGCAGGTTATAGATGAGCAGGAATAGCGAGAAAATAATAACCAGAATGGTCACAACGCTAAAGATAAACGCTTGTGAAATTTCAGCCTGTCGGTCAGTTAAAGGGCTTAACAAAAATACCGTCCAACCAAACTGGTTGAGCTTAACTTCTGCAATTAAGTAATCTTTATCGTTAATAGTAACCAGTTTGTTATTTAACGCTTGGTCGTTTTGTACGCTTAGCGGTAGCTCGGTATACCAAGGGAGTTCGCGTAAGTTTGTGAAATTTGAATAGCTGGCGTTAAGTGTAGGGTCAGACGACAGCATGATATCGCCCGTGTTATCAACGAACAAAAAATCGTAGCCGTATTCTTGTTTGTAAGTTTGAAAGATCTCTAAAAAGCTTTTCAGGCTTTTACCCACACCAAAAAAGCCGAGAAACTCGTCATTGTCATTGTAGATTTTTATGTCGATATAAAAGTGGGTGTCTTCCCACTTACCAATATCGGCCACAGCATCAGCTGGGTAGTCTTTGTACTTAAAGTACCAACTTACATCGCCTTCGACCAAAGAAATGACAGAGCCGTCAGAATTGTATTGCTTTCGAACAGTTTCACTGGCAATAAAAAAAGATAACCCGAATTCATCTTCCATTCGGCGCAGTGCGCTCAAAATGGTTGATTCATCAATAATGTTGCCTTCCATTAAAGCGACGAGCTCGCGAGAGTTTCCTAGGGCTTCGGAGGTATGTAGTGGTTTTAGAATTTGTTCAACAATAAGAGAAATGGCCGGGGAAAGAGACTGCTGTTGAGCGCGGCTTTGCTCTGCCACAATTTTAGAAATACTGAAATGTACAAGTGTGACGATGGAAATTACCACTACGGCAAACAATATAAGAATGCTTCGATGTAGTGTTCTAAAAGTGTTCACGGCGCCTGCATCTCCTTTGCACATACTTATTCGCTGCCTTTCCGGTGGGATTATACCTGTTCAATAAGTACACTGCTAGCAAAGGTGTAAATTACCTTCTAATAATGTGTAATTTATGAGGATTTTGTTAAATCGACACCGAAAAAATAAAAACGGTATCTAACACGACACAAACACTTTCGTTGGTTAAACTGTTATAAAATCCTATTTCTTATCTATTCGCTCTAAAGGAACAAACATGGCGTTTTCAGTGGTGATTCTTGCGGCCGGTAAAGGCACGCGAATGAAATCTTCTAAGCCCAAGGTACTGCATAAAATTGGCGGTATTCCTATGGTGCAGCGCATTATCAACACCGTTGATGCACTTGATGCTGACGCAATTCACTTAGTTTACGGACATGGCGGTGAGCAACTCCAAGCAGAGCTGACCGGCGACAATTTAAACTGGTGTTTGCAGCAAGAGCAGTTGGGTACTGGGCACGCTGTGCAGCAGGCTGTGCCTTTCATACAAGATAATGAAGACGTTTTGGTTCTAGTAGGCGACGCGCCTCTTATTCAAAAAGACACTCTAGCACGCTTGAAAGCGGTTAAAGCTGAGTGCGATGTAGCATTGCTTACTGTTAACTTAGACGATCCAACAGGTATGGGCCGTATAATTCGTGACGGCGACAATATTACGGCAATTGTTGAGCACAAAGACGCCACAGAAGCGCAAAAAGCCATTACCGAAATCAATACCGGCATGATGATGATGCAAGGGGCTGATTTAAAACGTTGGTTGGGTAGTCTAAGCAACGATAACGCCCAAGGTGAATATTACTTAACGGACGTTATTGAAATGGCCGCCTCTGAAGGCAAGCAAATAAGAGCGGCGCACCCTGAAGAAGTGAGCGAAGTAGAGGGTATCAACAATCGATTACAGCTAGCCAATTTAGAGCGTGCCCTGCAATTTAGACAAGCTAAAGCATTAATGACTGATGGCGTATATTTAGCTGACCCACATCGTTTTGACTTACGTGGTGAACTTACTCACGGTACCGATGTTGAAATAGATATAAACGTTGTTATCGAGGGCAAAGTAGCACTGGGCAGCAATGTGACTATA
>JALUXV010000123.1 GCA_027013165.1 Alteromonadaceae bacterium | reverse complement strand
ACCTTTCGCTGGCACATGGCTTTGATAGCAAAATACTTCAACCCACTGTCTTTGGCAGAGGCCATGGCTCATATGGAAAAGGGTACCCTGCCAGACCGAGCGATTTGCGTCACCTTTGACGATGGCTATGTTGACAACCTGAGTGTGGCACTCCCGATCACCCAGGCTTTTGGCGTGCCAATGACGGTGTTTGTCGCCACGGATTTTCTCGATGGTGGCAGTATGTGGAATGATTCTATTCGAGAGTCAGTGCGCATTATGGATTGCACCGAGCTGGATCTGACCGAGGTGGGTTTACAGCGTTTTCTGTGCCACGATCAACAGCAGAAGCGGCAAGTGGTTGCCGATCTGATTCAGCAGGTGAAGTACCTGGAGCCGAGTCAGCGTCTTGAGGTTGTTGACGCCATCAAGAGTCGAGTGGTAGCTAATGTCGACAGTCTTATGCTGACCAGTCAGCAGGTCGTCGAACTCGCAGGCTGCGGTGTCAATATCGGGGCCCATACTCAGAGTCACCCCATTTTGAGCAACTTGGATCTAGAGCGCGCCCGTGAAGAAATAGCGGGCTCCAAGCGATTTTTGGAAGAGTTAATAGGCACTCCGGTTGATCACTTCGCTTACCCCAATGGCCGCCGTGGGGTCGACTATCAAAGCTCACACAGACACCTCGTGGAAGAGGAGGGCTTTAAGGTAGCGGTTTCTACCGACTGGGGGGTTTCTACATCAGCTTCAGACCGCTATCAGCTGCCGCGCTTTACCCCTTGGGATGCTGATCCGAGACGTTTTCTTGTTCGGCTGCTAATGAACTACGCTCGCAAGAAGTAGGAGGCTTCTAGCTGTCTTCGGTGTCCTTGTCGTTCTCTGGTGGCTCTGTGGGTATCTCTTTCCAAGCGCCTTTCTTCTGAAGTTTGGTCTTTAATCCGGTCAGTGGAAATTTATTCTTGTAGAGGCGATGGGCGTGTTCCAGAGCTTCGTCGTAGTGGCCGAGCTCGGTCAGTAGAAGTCCAAGATTGTAGGCTGTTTGTGCGTCATGGGGTTGCAGCTGGTGGGCTTTCCGATATTGCATGAGTGCGTCATTCTTTTTCCCTAGTTTGTGCAGCAAGATCCCATAAAGCATGCGGGTGGTTCCATCCTCCGGGCTAAAGTAAATGGCCTTTTGAAAGTAACACTCTGGTGGAGCTAGTACACTATGGCGGTACTTGCCATGGCGCATGCGATAGCGAAAAACTGTGTATAGAGCACGGTGGTGATTAGGGAATGCTCGTAGAGTGTAATCAATATCCCATCCTAGTTCGTTTGTTGTATTGGCGCCTCTAATCAGCTGTTCAACGTAAGAGTTAAAGTGTGCGTTTTCTACCAGAAACAACTCGTAATCGTAGGTTCTTCTGAGTACGTAGTCGTAGGGGCCAAAGTTGGTGGGCTTGCCGCGGCAGCTGGCTCCATCAAGAGCTTTGCCAACCCAAGGGGATCTCTTGTTGCTTTTCAGTGGAATCTCACGGTTGAATCCGTGCGCTGTGGAGACTGCACTCACTACAAGCAAAAGTGTGCAAACAAGACTGAATGTTGTTTTAGGTTTGTCGGTTTTTTGGATAGTCATCGGTTTGCGCACGTTGTGTCCATTCTTCTATGCTGTTTTGGCAATCAATCGGGCTTAAATATAAACTTAAACCATCCTCAGTTTAAGCGTTGGGTCCGCGTTTTTCCTGAAGATACTGATTTGCCATTACCAGTATCTTTGAAATTTCCAGGTTAAGGGGGTGTCTAGTCAAGTAAATACCTGTCAACCAGCTAAGAAGCGCGAGGGTAGACTGTATGAACAACGCGATAAAGCCATGTATATCATAGTGGGCAATAATCTGATGCGACGCAAGAATGACACCGGTCGTTATAGCCGCGGTAATAGCGCTGCTCTTAGAAGCCTTGAAAACCTGAACAAAGTTAACAGTCACCGTTCGGTACAGGTGGTAGTTGTATAGCGCCAATCCAAAAAGTGAACCGATAATCCATACATATGCAATATGATGCAGGCTATAGAAAGATGCGATTGCAATTCCAATGATATGAACCGGCGCCATCAGTAAAGTGATATAGAAGCGTTTCTTAACTTGCCCGGCAGCAATCAGAACGTTGGGTGCGAGGTTTGAAATTGAGCCTATCAATGTGCCCACCATCAATATGCTGGCGATTGGTGCTGCCTCCAGCCACTGAGAGCCGAATAGCACAAATATAATTCGCTCGGCTTCAATGGCCGCAAAGCTGAAGAATGGCCAGGCAATACCCGTGAAAATTGCCGTCATGCGAATATATAGGTCCCTGAGATCGTCAGGTGAGTTATGAAAGGCTGATGCAAAGGCCGGTGCAGCAACTCGCGTCACCGCTGATGTGATGTTCTGCCAGAACAGGTTGATCAACCCTAATGCTCGGCTAAACAGTCCCAGGGCGGTAAAGCCAAATTGGCGGCTAATAATAAATTCGTGAGAGTTGCTCATAACCACTTCGATGGTTCTGGAAGAGCTAAACAGGGCGCCAAACTTAAGAGGTGTACCCATATTGGCAAAGTTGGGTAGTACTCGACCTTGCTCGGGTTTGTAGTAGATCAACATCAGGGTTTGTACGGCAATGTTCGCCAGTGAGGCCCAGGCCAGGCTCATAAAGCTGTATCCCTGGCTGGCCAGTGTGACTGCGGTAATGGCGTGCACTGCGGTTGCGGTTACCTGAATCTTGAAAATGCACTGAAAATTCATCTCCCTATTGAGCAGTGCAAACGTGGGAGAGGCGATGGGTAGTATCAAAAAGTTAATACAGAGGATGTTTAAAATATCCTGAAGTCCCGGCTCATTGTAGAACTCTGCAATATAAGGACGCGCCAAGTACAGGGCGCCAGCCATCAGCCAGGCGGCGAGAAATGTCAGGGCGTAGGCACCGCTCAGCTTTTCCTTGGTTAGCTCCTTCTCCTGAATAATGTACTCACTAATACCAAAATCACGAAAGATGGTGGCAACGGCCAAAAATGCAGCGCACAGTGAAAAAATGCCGACTTCTTCAGGAGTGAGCAGCCGTGCGAGAATCATTGAGCTGATTAGCGTAATGATTTGACTCAGGTGTCGTTCACACAACGACCAAAAAATGGAGTGTCGAATACTGCTCATAGTGTATGTTTTGGATATTGTTCCAGAGATTGCCGCTTTGGCGTATTAAGGCGTACAGCTTACAGGGGCCGCTGATGGTTTTCGAGGGTTTTGAGGTGCAACCAATCAGCCGAACAAGGTCCGCAAGAAGGTCATATGATAGGCCGATGCAATAACATTGACCACTGAAAAGTGAATGAGCTTGCGATCTGA
>JALUXV010000122.1 GCA_027013165.1 Alteromonadaceae bacterium | reverse complement strand
GTTCAATCTGAGCCATGATCAAACTCTTCAATTAAATATATCGAAATATGAATCGTCGTTGTGTCACTCGTTAACGAGTGCCCACACAGATTGTCTTGTTATAAATTGTTAAAGAACAGTGTTGAGCCTTGCTCAACCGCCTCTCTCGAAGCGAGGCGCGAATTTTACGCCGTTTGTTTTCAGTGTCAAGCTTTTCTTCAAATTTGTTTTCGGAGAAACTTTTCACTCAACATCGCTTCGAACTGGTTTAAAGTAACTCGTTGAAGCGAGGCGCGCATTCTACGCTGTTTGATTTTCCTGTCAACACTTTTTGAAAATTTATTTTCGAAGGTGTTTTCTGAAAACCTCGCCATTATTGACTTATAAGGTTAGTAATGACTAGCTTTGTCAGGGAAGTTGTTTTGCTTTCCTGACAAAGCGGATGCGCATTTTAGGGATTTAAACGGCCACGTCAACACTTATTTAAAAAAATACTCAGGAATTGAACCAAGCGTCTATTTATTGCTCAAATGTGATAAATAGTAGACAAAAGACAGTAATTACTACTAGGATGGCTGTCTAGTTTAGGAACGAACGTCTATATAAATGCCTCAACTATTTGTTTTATTAAATGGTTGAAATAATAAATAAGATAAAAGGTGGGTCCGATGTCTAAACATGCTTTTACCGTATTGCGTAGAAAATTACTAAGCGCAGCAACTATATTAGTACTGCTTCCGTATTCCTTTTGCTCCTACGCCATCACCAGTGAAGCATCAGCAATAGACGAATCCAAAGACTCACAAATGGAAGCGTCATTCCTAAAAAGGCAAGTTGATCAAAACATGTCTATCAGTCGTGCTATTCGATCTATAGCAAGTCATTACCCCCAAAACGTTGTTCCACTTGTCGACCTTGCATTAGACACATATCCAGACAAATATCGTGAGATTATATTTGCTGCTATCTCGGCCCAACCCGCATCCACCGAAGAAATTGTTCAATTGGCTATAGAAAAGGAAGTTAGTTCTTGCCCTAATATTATTGAATTAGCCATTTCGGCAGAGCCAACCTATGTTGATTTCGTTGTAAAGGCAGCTGCTCTGTCTACACCAGAAGAATTAGATGAAATTGTTCGTGTTGCAGTTCTTACACAACCGGACTCCGCAGACACCATAGTTCAGACGTTATCACAAGAACATCCAAACAAGCTTGTAGATATTATGACTACAGCGTTGAATACGGTTCCATTTGTTGGAGAATACGTAGTTGATGCTTTGTTAGCTGTATTCCCCAACCAAGCTGAGGAAGTTGTGGAAACCGCAGTAAGAGAATCGTCTCAACGAGAGCATGTTGCAAGAATATTGTCTACCGCCATGCACGCTGGTGTACCAAATGAAAAGCTTAAAGAATATGCGTTAAGTGCAGGATTCTCGGAAGCAGAATTCCAAGACGCAATAAATAACTAACTTTCATTTGCAAGACTCACCTACAACTCACAAAATATTCATTAATACTCACTGTTTTTTGAGGCAATAGTTATGTAGGCTATTGTCTAACCAAGGACATTTTCTACTTTATGAGAGATCATGAGCTCAACTATTGACTATTCTAACTACTCCATCGAAGAACTGTTACAGGCACAAGAAGCCATCAATAGGGATGCATTTCCAGACAGAGCAGCCGAGATCGACGCGCGAATTGAAGCCCTTGTAAAAGCGTCACCAGAGTCAAATGAAAATCAAGTCATTAGAGAAGCTAATGTAAATTTTACCGGTAAAGCCGGAGAGTTCTTTTCGATTTGGATCGTTAATCTGTTGCTGAGTATCGTAACATTGGGTATTTACTCTGCATGGGCAAAAGTACGCACTCATCGTTACTTTTACGGCAATACAGAAATTGATGGCCATCATTTTTCATATTTAGCAGAACCAATTGCCATATTAAAAGGGCGAATTATTGCTGCGATATTGTTTGGCGCTTACTTCGCAACGTCCGCATTATACCCCGTGGTTTCGTTGGTGCTATTACTGATTATTTTCATTCTTACCCCTTTCCTAGTTGTTCTAAGTTTAAGATTCAATATGAAAATGACCGCATATAGGAATGTTAGGTTTTCGTTTAGGGGGAATTTTGGCGATGCATTCGTTTACTTTGTACTATTACCATTTGCCAGTGTATTTACTCTCTATCTTCTTATGCCATTTGCACTTAAGAAAATAGACGAGTTTTTGATCAACGAAATGAATTTCGGCAATGCGAAGTTTCGCTCGAACTTAGCCGCTGGCTCTTACTATATGGCTGCACTAGGTGCTACGTTTTTAGCTGCTCTTATTTTCGGTGTGGGAGTGGCTGGATTTGGCAGTTATATTTCTTTAGATCAACAGTCAGAGATGACGCCAGTTGCTACGATTATAATTATGGCGCTCTATTTGTTTGTGTTTGCAATCTCATCTGCGTTTTACACATCTAAAATCAGAAACCATATCTACAACACCAGTTCATTGCCTAATGTGGCAACATTCACATCTGATGTTAGCTTTGGTGACTTACTAATACTCAGAGTCACTAACCTGTTTGCTATTGTATTCAGTGTTGGCTTGGCTATTCCTTGGGTAAAAATTCGTACGGCGAAATTTTTTGCTGACGCCACCAAGGTGCAGATAATGGCTGGTGCGGATGACGTAGTTGCTGGTGAAAGTGGTGATACCAATGCTATTGCTGAAGAAGCCTCTACCTTATTTGATGTAGACGTAGCACTGGGTTGATACTAGAACATGAGTAAGGGAACACTCTATTACAGTGGTGGCGTAAAAAGCACTTCTGCACACTATCATGTGGACGGCGATACTTTAATAGTGGAATATGATGAAGGACAAAAAATAGAGCGCCTTCACTCAGAGTTAAATATTAAGCCTAAGTTAGGACAGCTTAATCGTGAAATACTCATCGCTGAGATTGGCTTATTAGTTTGCCCGCCCACCGCCGCTCTCGATCAATGGCTTGACGGCAAAAGTGGAACATCTGTCTTTGATATGGAGTCAAAAAAGCGATGGGTACTTACTAGCATACTTTTAGTTCCATTGCTCATTTATGGGTTATTTGCTCATTTGCTTCCTTTTACGGCAATTCATCTTGCACAATACGTTCCGATGCCAATTAAACAAGCAGCCTCACAACAAACACTGGCAGCGCTGGACTACACTTTCCTTTCTGAAAGCGAATTGAATAAAAAGCAGCAAGAGTTAATATCTCAAAGCTTTCGAGAGATCATAGAACAAGTTGAAACTGATGGACTGGTGATAGATGTTCAATTTAGATATTCAGATGAATTTGGCCCTAACGCGTTTGCGCTGCCAGATGGCACTATTGTATTCACCGACCAAATTATCGAACTGATGGATTACGATCAACAGTTGTTAGATGCAATATTGCTCCACGAAATAGGTCACGTTAAACATAATCACTCAATGAGAATGGTAGCTGAGTCGATGTTCGCCACTATGGCTATCACCTATTTCTTTGGGGATCTGAGCGGTGCCATTGAAGCCTTTTTTGGTATTGGTACCACGGTGGTACAGAACTCTTTCTCTCAAGCTCACGAATGGGAAGCTGATAACTTTGCGCTTTCACAACTCAATCAAGTAAACCGTTCACCAGAAGATTTTGCGCAAGCCATGGAAAAGCTCGCCTCGCTATTAGGAGAAACTGAGGGCGAACACAGCTGGCTTAGTTCACACCCCATGATGCGCGCTCGCATTGAAAATGCACAAAACTATTCCGTAGAAGAGTAAACTTTAAACTTGATATGCTTGTCGCAGTTGTGCAGAAATTTTAAACAGTGCTAATTCCGCTCGATACACGTCTACTTGAGATTGGATGGCTTTCATGCGTGCTTGAATCTCTTTTGTAACTCGTGCATTAACTACGAACATATCCACATCACCTGCTACAAAGCGTCGTCTTTCTACCATTGCCAGCTCACCAGCAACTCGTGCCGTTTCTTCTAACAAAGCAGCCACTCTGGTTGCTTGCTGCCAATTCACAACGGCTTGCTCAAACTCTTGAGTTAATCGCTCTTGTGCAACTTGCATGGTTAATTCAACTTCATTCAGCTGAGACTGATTGCGCCGCACTTCCGCTTGAGCTTTTCTGTTATCCAAAGTATAGGAAAATGTGAGGCCGACTTTACTCTCAGTACCCTCAAGTGACAGTGGACCTGAACCGATATCTCTTGATACAGAAACCTTAGCATCGAGCATAGGTAGGAGTTCACTTTGTACCAATGCGGCTTTATTCTCCAGCTCTGATTGCTTAATTTGAAGAGACAGTAGCGATGGATGAGTATCCAACGAGCGCTTAAGTTCAGCTATTGCGATATTGTTTACTGAGAAAGGCCAATCTATATCTGCGATGAAATCAGGGTCAAACTCCAGGGCTTTCCCTTGTGAATCCCGCCAGAAGAAAGACAGTGCTCGCGCAGACGTTAGCTTCTTTTGCTCTAGCTTCGCGAGCAAAGCGGTTTGTTCAAGCAGAGTCGATTGGAATTCGACGAGGGCAACTTCAGCAAGGTCACCGGAGCTCACGCGAGTTGCTAGCGCAAGTTCTTGCTCTCTAATCACTGCAATTTGAGAACGCAACGCTCTTTCTTGCGCGGCACTTTCGTACCAAGCTAGGTAGTTGTATAACCCGTCTGATAAGAAACTGTTCATTGAGTACTGAATGTAGGCACTCGCCTCAGCACGTTCTAGTTCAGCATTTAACAAACCAGTGCGCCGCTTATCAGCCTCGCGGTTACGCAATAGCGAGAATGACATACCCACACTCGCCTCTCCACCACTTAGGGTTTGATACTGCTCTTCGTAAACGGGGAAATCGCCTTCGGAAATTCGATATGAAGTGAACACCTTGGCATTCATTGTACTCAAAGGCTGAACATAACGTTGCGCTAGGCTTGTTCCGTCATAATATCCACTGACTCTTGCACCAAAGTCTTGCTCTATTGTTGGGTCAAAAGCACTTTGCGCTATGTCTAACGAAAAATCTGCTTGAACCGCCTTTTCCTCTAATGCAAAAACATAAGGGTGATGCTTTGTCATTGACGTGACGAGTTCGGACACCGTGGGGGCTGAGAAAGCAGGTTGGCACAAACAAGCTAACCCACTCAAAACAATGATTAAACGCTTCTTGTTTGTCACTTTTGCTCCACCAATGCGAATGTGGATGACTCATCCGTTAACGACAATGCTGCCGTATTTTTAGGTGGGAAGTTGTTGAGCTGTCGCCAAAGTTCATACCCTAGCCTTACCTCTTCCAATAGGATCCAAGCTTTTACTCGACTACCTAATCTTGCCACCGATTCAGAGGGCCATGGAATATCTTCACTGTCTGGCTTCAACCAAACGGTAAAAGCACCAGTATCAGAAGCCACTGGCTCCACGTAAACCACTTCTGCGCCAAAAGTACCAATGGAACTTCCCGGCCAACCACTAAACTGAAATACTGGCCATCCTTCGAATTGCAGCCTAGCTTTGGCTCCCGGCTTGACCAATGGTGCATCTAAACCGCTAATCGTCACTTGTACGTGCCTTTCAACACCACTTGGAATGAATTGGGCTAGCTCTGTTCCAGCTTTAACAAAGGTTGACACTCCCCCTGAAAATAAACGAACTACTGTACCATCTACTGGCGCGACTTTAGTTTGGGTAGATTGGCGAGACAATGACATACTCACTTCATTGATATCTGACACCGCACTAGCGACTTTCGCTTTCAGTTCTTGGACTTTGATTTGCGCATCTTCTACCTGCTTTCGAGAAACCAGCCCCTCTTGTTGGAGTGCCATTTGTCTGTTTAGGTTGTTCTCTGCATTTTGAAGTGCAACCTCGTTGGCTTCTCTCAGCTGTCTTGCCGCAGATAGTTGAGACGCTAATTTTTCTAATCTCTCACTGTCGACATCTATCAAAGTAACGATAGGGTCTCCTTGACGAACTAACATACCCTCTCTAACGTGCCACGTTTTAATTTGCCCATCTAGCAAGGCTGAGATTGCCTGGGTTCGGTTTAATGGATCAAGAGAGTTTACTTTTCCGGAACCTTGAGCAGTTTGAACCCAAGGTGTAAACCAAAGTGTTAAACAAGTCACCACTATCAATACGCTAATAAGCCAACATATAACCAGATGTAGTTTAGGCATAGGCTGAGTATTCAGCGTAGTCACCTTTGCCATAAATTTACGTTCAGCACTATTCACTGTGCGCTCTCCCTTTTTGATACCTCAGTGGTGTCATGCAGCCGAATGATTCCATGAAAGCATTCGTTGTCTGGCGTATTCGAAAAATACAAAATAGTAAAAGGCACCGTTTCTAAACGCTTCATTAATGTTGTACGAAGCTTGTAGGGAATGGCATCAAAATGTTGATTGATCAACAAGACCTTTGGCTTTGCCAAAATTGCCGCCGCCAATTTGAGCAGTAAGAACTCCAAAGGTTGAAGAGGAGAACCCAAGACCGATATCTTGGTGTTGAGGTGTTCAGGTAAGCCATCAACAACACCATGAAGCTCTACCAGACTCAAGGCTTCCCTAATCTCTGTATGGGTAGCTTTTGGCGCAGCCAATCGCAGATAAGACTCAATACTTACCTCAACAACAAGGGATCTGTCCAAGGTTGTTATTACTTGACGTAAATCATGGGTTTCGTAGTCATAAAGATTCAAATCACCTAGTAGTATTTCCCCCTGTTTAGGCTTCTCGTATCGTTTGAGTAAACCCACCAGTTGCTTTTGAATCCAGCTTTTCTCTGTAAGTACAAAGTATTTACTTCCTGAAGCAAGTGTTAAGTCCAACGAGCAACTGTCGCCCATATGGGTCATATTTATGTTCTTGAATGCTAAGGTTGACGATTCAGGTACTTGTGAAGTTGTGACCTGATCTTCCTCCTCCTGAGGAATAACCATCGCTGACCCAATTTTGTCTGCCGCACCATACAATTCGTAATACAGCTTCAAGTATTGGCTAAAACGGGACAGCCCCCAGAAAACTGCCGACATGATGAGTTCTGCTGCAACTAACTGGCCAATAGACAATTGACCTTGAACAACCAATACACCGCCAATACCAAGCAGAGCAGCACTCGCTACTGCATAAAGGAGTAAAAACATCACTGCTTGTGAAAAAGTGTACTTAAAATGATTTCGGTGCTTTTTCAGGTATGTGGCAATAAACTCGTCAGTACTTCGCCCGGCATACTCCATGTGGCTGGAAGACTTAAAGAATTCATGAGCAGCGGCAATATCATTCAACCATTTTGCAGTGTTATATTTTGCATGGGAAAGCTCGATTGCAGAACGTTTAGCCCCCCTACCCCAAATTTTCCAAATGCCGTACATAACTAGAATAATGACTAGGTTGAAAGCAAACAGTGCGGGGTGATAGAAAGAAACGAGAGTAAAACCTACTAATAACTGAAGAACCACAGCAAAACCGTCAACCATTAGCGCTGGAATATTTTTTTGTAGGGTCATGATATCAAAGTAGCGCTGAGTAATAGTGGTGTTTCGGCGACCTTCAAAGAAACTATGTGGAGCCATAATTGTTTTGAGACTAAACCCCGCCGTTAAACGGGCATATACCTTTCTCTCGTAGTGCTCCATAACCCTCATACGTAACGCACTGAAAATCCCCGAGAGGAACAAGGTTCCAAATAACACTACAGAAAGAATAATAACGGCTCGCGTAGAACCTATATTAGCAATGCTATTGATTAATGTTTGTACCGCGATAGGTACTGCTAGAGTAAGTAAGCTAATTGCCAACCCGTAGGCTATTGCAACAGTGAAGAAACCTGTTTCCGGTTTTAGTAGCCCAATAAGTGTTTTCTTTGCGGCAACCAAATCAATCGTTTTTTCCATATTTCGCTAATCTCTGCCCGAAAAGGTTTAAAAAAAGAACACACATAAGATACACAACAAATAACAACGACAAAATCTGTTATTATCTTACCTAACACTCGAAAAAATCTTACATATGCATCATTTAAACTACCACCATCTATACTACTTTTTTCTTGTAGCTAGAGAGGGAAGTATAGCTAAGGCAGCATCTTTACTGCATGTAACTCCTCAAACCGTCAGCGGTCAACTCGCAAAGTTTGAGGAAAATCTTGGTTATCCTTTATTCGATCGAATAAACAAACGACTGTTTTTAAATAGCAAAGGTAAACTCGCTTACCAACATGCTACAGAGATTTTTAACAAAGGGAATCAACTATCAGAATTATTACGCACAGAACATGAACATACCTCACGAGAATTTGTTATTGGTATAACCAATGGTATTCCGAAGGTACTTTTTTACGATTTTGTACACACTACCATGCGAAAACACAGAAATGTAAAGTACGTTATAAAAGAAGGGAGCTTTGATTCTTTACTTAAAGAGCTTGCCATAAACGCACTAGATTTCATCATTTCTGACTGTGGTATCGCACCAGGAAAGCACATTAGTGCAAACAGTTATTTTTTGGGTGAATCCCACATCAGTTTCTTTGCAAAAAATAAGCTCAGTGGAGCTCAAGCATTTCCTGACTGCTTGAATGAGATGGCGCTACTTTTTCCTGGAGATACGTCGGGGATTCACCGCGGACTCCTTAGTTGGTTAGAAGCGGAACAGCTATACCCAACAATACTTGCAGAGTTCGACGACAGCGCCTTACTCAAACTGTTCGGAAGTGAGGATTTTGGTGTATTTTGTGCGCCCTCAGCGATTGCTGAACACGTAGAGGCACAATATCAGGTGCATTGCATTGGCCAAGTGACGAGCGTAAGCGAAAGATACTATGCGATAACAGGAAAGAGCAAAGCTGCCCATTCTGTTGGAGAGGAAATTATTGAAGCTTCAAGAAAGGTGTTGAGCTAAACATCAACACCTTTCAATTGAGACGTTTTTTAAGAGTCAGCTCCGAATAAATCTCGGCTATAAACTTTATCTAGTACATCTTCAATGTCTTCTGTTACGCGGTTGGCAACTATGACATCAGAAACAGATTTGAACGCTTCAAGGTCATTAATAACCTTTGAGTTAAAGAAGTCTTCTGCTTGCAATACTGGTTCATAAACCACAACTTCTATTCCTTTAGCCTTAATGCGTTTCATGATCCCTTGAATAGCACTCGCTCTAAAATTGTCAGAACCAGCCTTCATTATTAGACGATAAATTCCTACCACCTTAGGGTTACGACTAACAATTGAGTCTGCAATAAAGTCTTTGCGCGTGCGGTTAGCATCAACAATCGCCTGAATCATATTATTTGGAACTTCGCTGTAGTTAGCCAGCAACTGCTTAGTATCTTTAGGTAAGCAATAACCACCGTAACCGAAACTTGGATTGTTGTAGTGTTTTCCGATACGAGGGTCTAAGCCAACACCTTCTATAATCTGCTTTGAATCAAGCCCATGGCGTTCTGCATAGCTATCCAATTCATTAAAGTAAGCTACACGCATAGCCAAATAAGTATTGGCGAACAGCTTAATAGCCTCAGCCTCAGTGCTGTCTGTGAACAACACATCTATTTCTTCCTTAATAGCACCTTGTTGTAGTAAGTTCGCAAAGGTTTCTGCACGATCACTTTTCTCACCAACAATAATTCGACTCGGATATAGGTTATCGTACAACGCCTTACCTTCTCTCAAAAACTCGGGCGAAAATATAATATTGTCAGAGCCATGGCGCTGCTTAGCCTCAGCGGTAAAGCCAACGGGCACTGTCGATTTAATGATCATTGCCGCATTGGGGTTGATCTTCATTACTGTGCTAATTACGGCATCTACACTACTAGTATTGAAGTAATTCGTTTGCGGGTCGTAATCCGTGGGGGTTGCAATTACAACAAAGTCAGCATCTTTATATGCATATTCGGCGTCTAATGTAGCTTCTAAATCTAGCTCCTTTGAAGATAGATATTCTGAGATTTCCTTATCTTCGATTGGAGACTTTTTACTATTGAGCAACTCAACTTTCTCAGCGACAAGGTCAACCGCTTTAACTTCATTATTTTGTGCTAAGAGCACCGCATTTGAAAGACCAACATAACCTGTCCCTGCGACGGCTATCTTGAACTTTTTGTTAGCGCCTTCCATTTAATTATTCTCCAGTATCGTAAATCCAAAAAAAGTCTTTTGGTATTAAGTGTCTTCAATTATCAAAGCACGGCTGTATGCTAGATGCAAGCGCTCAAAAACAGAGAAAGCCACAACATGTGACTTTCTTTATCTTTGATGAATTATACATTCTTACTGAGCAGTGCCCAATCGCTCTCCCTGATAACTACCATCTAGCACAGCTTTCCACCAACCCTCATTGCTCAAATACCATTCCACGGTTTTACGTATGCCACTTTCGAAGGTTTCTTGTGGTGTCCACCCAAGTTCACGCTCGATTTTAGCGGCGTCGATGGCGTAGCGCATGTCGTGCCCAGGACGGTCTTGAACATAAGTGATTTGCTCTGCGTATTTTGTGTCTTTCGGCTTAATGTCATCCAATATAGTGCAGATGGTTTGTACCACTTCAATGTTCTGCTTTTCGTTGTGACCACCGATATTGTAGGTTTCACCAATTTCACCGTTCAACGCTACAATAACAAGCGCGCGGGCATGGTCTTCTACGTATAGCCAATCACGAATTTGATTCCCTTTGCCATACACGGGTAGCGGCTTTCCTGCTAGGGCATTGAGTATTACCAACGGAATAAGCTTTTCAGGGAAGTGATAAGGTCCGTAATTGTTTGAACAGTTGGTCACCAGCGTGGGTAACTTGTAAGTACGTAACCAAGAACGTACAAGTTGGTCTGAGCTGGCCTTACTAGCTGAATAAGGTGAGCTTGGTGCATAAGGGGTTGTTTCTGTGAACAGCGGTAGTTCAGAACCAGCTTCAACGTCATCAGGGTGAGGTAAATCACCATACACCTCATCGGTTGAGATGTGATGAAACTTAAAGCCCGCTTTTTTCTCGTCGTTTAGGGCTGACCAATACGCTCGCGCTTGTTCAAGTAGCGTATATGTTCCCACCACATTGGTTTGAATGAATTCACCGGGGCCATCAATGGAACGGTCTACGTGAGATTCTGCTGCAAGGTGCATGATGATATCGGGCTGATGGGTATTTAACACACGCTTGACCTCGTCAGCATCACAGATATCCACCTGTTCAAAGCTATAACGGGCATTTGACGATACGCTGGTAAGTGATTCCAAGTTACCCGCATAGGTTAATTTGTCGAGGTTAACCACGGTATGGTCAGTGTCGTTGATTAAATGGCGCACCACCGCAGAGCCGATAAAGCCCGCACCGCCAGTCACTACTATTGTTTTGCTCATAATCTTTTTACCAATAACTTTATGGTGTTCTTATTGTTGGGCTTTTAATTCATCTAACATGAATGAAAGCTGTTTACGCCAATGGGTTGGATTAACCGATGCAAAGGCCTCCCTTGCCGATGTTTTGTCGAGCACACTATAGTGGGGACGCTTGGCTGGCGTTGGGTACTGACTGCTAGGTATGGGCAACACGGGAATAGCCTGATTCAGTAACCCCTTTTCTATACCCAATTCTTGAATCGCTAAGGCAAAATCATACCAACTGGCGACGCCTTCATCGGTCCAGTGATAAACCCCGGCCGTTTTCTGCTGTGCTGCACTCACGCAGGCCTCGGCTAGCCCTTTTGCCCACGTGGGCGTGCCAATTTGGTCATCAATCACAGTCAGTTGCGGCTTGTCTGCCATTAAACGCAGCATGGTTTTCACAAAGTTGTTGCCATGGGCTGAATACACCCACGCAGTGCGTATTAAGCAACTGGCTTCAGGTAATATGTCTAATAATGCTTTCTCACCGTCCGCTTTGGTTTGGCCATAAACCCCTTGAGGCTCTATCGGGTCATTGGGTAAGTAAGGAGAGCCTTTATGACCGTTGAACACATAGTCAGTGGAAACATGCACTAAGAATGCACCAGCCGCTTTACAGTACGTCGCGAGATTTTTGACTGCCGTTGCATTAATGGCGTGACATAAGGCTTGGTCTTCTTCGGCTTTATCTACCGCCGTATAAGCTGCAGCGTTAATCACGACCTCAGGCGCAAGTGATGACAATGTGGCTGACAGTACAGCTTCATCAGTAATGTCGGTGTCTTCTCGGCCTAAGCAAACCGTGTCTTCGCCTAAAATACGGACCAATTCATACGAAAGCTGCCCAGCGTTGCCAATAACTACAATCTTCATTTTGCGTCCTTTACTAAAACGTGGGGGCATCAACGAAGGCGAGACCGTCTTCATCTTTGGCTGATAAGAATGGCTTTTCACCATTTACCAGCGGCCATGGAATCGCAAGCGTTGGGTCGTCATACTTCACAGACACTTCTGACGCAGGGTGATAATAGTCAGTACATTTATAGACAAATTCAGCGGATTCACTGGTGACATAGAAGCCATGAGCAAATCCCGCAGGTACCCAGAGTTGACGCTTGTTTTCTGCCGATAAAAGCACACCAACCCATTGACCATAAGTCGCAGAATCTTTACGCATATCCACGGCAACGTCATAAACCTCGCCACTAACAACACGTACTAATTTACCTTGAGTTTGTTCCAGTTGATAATGCAAACCACGAAGAATACCTTGGCTGGATTTTGAATGATTGTCTTGTACAAAGTCCACGTTTGCACACTCTTGTTTAAACCAGTCGGTGCGGAAGGTTTCAAGGAAGAACCCACGTTCATCACCAAATACTTTTGGCTCGATGACTTTTATATCAGAAATACTAGTATTTATTAAGCGCATAAAAGACGTAATCGATTTACTTGACACGGTCACTAATTACCTTGAGAAGATATGTGCCATAGCCACTCTTCTTCAAAGGAACCGCCAAATTCTCTAACTGTTCAGCGTCGATATAACCCATTCTATAAGCAACTTCTTCAGGACAACAAACCTTCAATCCTTGTCGCTTTTCGATAGCTGCAACAAAGTTAGCCGCATCCAATAATGAGTCCAGTGTGCCGGTATCTAACCAAGCCGAGCCACGGCCCATCAGCTCCACTTTTAAACTACCATCTTGTAAGTACATGTTGTTCAGGTCAGTAATTTCCAACTCACCACGGGGTGATGGTTTAACGGCTTTGGCAAAATCAACAACACGATTGTCATAGTAGTAAAGCCCTGTTACCGCGTAGTTTGACTTGGGCGTTACCGGCTTTTCTTCAATCGACAAGGCATTCCAATCATTGTCAAACTCTACCACGCCATAACGCTCTGGGTCGTTAACGTGATACCCGAAGACCGTCGCACCATGACTTTGGTTGTAGGCGTTTTGTAGTGATAACTTCAGGTCGTGGCCGTAGTAAATATTATCGCCAAGCACCAAAGAACAGGCATCATTGCCGATAAATTGCTCGCCAATAAGAAATGCTTGGGCTAAACCGTCAGGTGATGGTTGTACTGCATATTGAATATTCATGCCCAATGATGAGCCATCACCAATCAAATCAATAAAACGTTGTTGCTCTTCCGGTGTAGTGATAATGAGTACATCGCGAATACCCGACATCATCAACGTTGTGAGCGGATAGAAAATCATCGGCTTGTCGTAAACAGGCATTAACTGTTTACTAACGACTTTGGTTAGTGGGTGCAAGCGTGTACCAGACCCACCCGCGAGGATTATTCCTTTTCTCATTTAATTACTCACTATTGAAAAACTTAACTGAAAACTATGAAACGTTATGTTTTTGTGCGCTTTATTTCACGGATACTCAAATTCATCGAGCAACTCAAACGGCTAGCTTATTTTTTGCAGAAAGAGTTTTTTCCAATATTTTGCGTACTGGGGTTTTCAACGAAATATCTAACTCGTTCTCCAATTTACTCACATCCAACACAGCAGATTTAGGGTCTACATTTCTTCTAGAAGTAAAGTTTTTTTGCAGAGTTTTACCAACAATAGACTCGATATCTTGGAGCAACTCCAGTAGTGTCGTCCCTACACCAGATCCGAGGTTAAAAACCTCGAAGCCATATTCTCTTTCGGAGAGTCTCAGTATTATATTCGCTACCATATCCGCATCGATATAGTCCCTTAACTCACTTCCATCCCCAAATATGGTAAGTACTCTATTATTGATTAACGCATTGTACGAAACATTTACAATACCCTGATTCGAGCTTGTCTGCCAAACACCTATCGGATTAGATACTCTTAGGATTGTCGTTTTTAATCCTCTAGTTCTAGCCAAGAACTCGAGGCTATTTTCAACCATTAACTTTCCAAACCCGTAAGCGCTCACAGGCTCTCTTGGGTCACTTTCTTTAATTTTTCGATCGTAGCTGTTACCGTAAATCTGTCCTCCGCTCGATAGATAGATAACCTTCAAAGACGAGTTATATGAAGCAAACTTTAAAATCAGATCAGTTGTGAAGAGAACGTTATCGTGCAGTTCATTTGTAATTGATCCCGAAGATGGTACTGAGGACGAAGCCATATAAACTACCAAATCATGGCTGCGAGCGAGCTCCTTGAAATCTGTCTCTTGCAGCGAATTGCTCAAGTAATAATTAACTCCAACAGGACTATCTATCGGAGCGCGCCTCGTAATTACTGTTGCAGAATGATTCTTGATAAGTGTATGAAGCAAATGTCTTCCAAGAAAACCGTACCCACCAACCACTAAAAATCTCAATTGAAAATCCCTTTATTCATTATTTTTTATTTTTCTAAACAACGTGTAGCCAAACACAGCCATTACATATTCACATTGACGCTCTATACTTCGAATTTCGTCGATACTAAGCTCATCAACCCAACCAAATGCCTTACCTTTCCGATAAAATTGATTCCTAGATTCATACTGGATAGACTCTTTTGAGACAGTTCGAAGTTTCTCAATTGAATTCTGCTCGACTATGTTTTCTATTTGCTTTTTACTTGCGTTGAGCTCCAGCCATTCATATATATGTTTGAGCTGTTCCACAGGTTTCATTTTTAGGTCTTCATACTTTAGGCAAAGTAGTTTTTCTTCAGGCCAGTATTTCTCAGATGCTAAAAACGACAAAGCATATTTGTTCCATGACAAACAGAATTCATCGACACTTTTTTTCATCCAATGCCCCCATACTTCTTCGCTACCCGCTTTGAATGAAGCGTATACAGCTCTTGGATCTCTTATTATGAATAGTAGCTTTGAGTGACTCTGTATTCGATGAATTAACTTATGATGAAGGATACTAGAGGGTGTTTTCTCTACAACAAGGCACCCTTCATTGCTATTATTAATAATTCTATCAAAAGTAGTAGTGACTATAGGGGCCAAAATCGAACTCACGAACTCGTCCTCAGTAAACAAAGAAGATAAGCCATCGTTACTTTGATACTCATACTCCTTATCAAACCATTGCTTCAGAGGTCCGACGTATTTATCATAAACATGAGTTTCTCTACATGTCACAGTCATTGGGTGACTTGAAACCATAAAATGCAACCAAGAAGTTCCACTTCGTGGACAACCTGAAATCAATAGTGTTCGCGGCGTCTTCATAAAGTCCAATTAATTCAATAAAGTAAACTCTGAAACCCATACTCCCAAGCTACGTTTATCGTCTCCTAAGCCATAGTCTAACGGAGATGATGAATTTTCAGCCTTGAACTGAAGCTCTAATTCTTCAGAAGCACATAGCTGAGGAAGAGGAATTTCAACTTGTATACTACTTCCCTTTCGTGGAACTTGGAAAGAAGTAACTAACTTACCATTGTAAACTACCCGAAAAACCTCGAAAGCACCTTTACCTTTTGGCAAAGTACCAACACGTAAAACAAGCTTTGCATCTGCATTAAGAGTTTCTCCAACTTCACAACTAAAGCTTGACCATGTGTCTGTCATCCAAATTGCACCGGAGTCAGGAGCTGCCCAACCGCTACCAAAAGGAGACATTGCAGGGTCAAGATCTTGAATATACTTAGTAGAGCCACTTTCAAGCTTATAGCTGTAACTGATTAACTTCTGGGCTAATCTAGCATCAAGCAGCGGGAAAGCATGTAATAACGGAAGTGGATCCCAATTGAGGTCACTAGTTGGTACGGAATTAAGAGCAGCGTCTATTGATTGATAAGCTGGAGGTGCAACCCGCCCTGTTCCCTCGTAGTAATCGTTATACTTGAACTCCGGCTCATACTGACTAGTCATTCGGTACGTTGACCTTCCATATGCTTCTGCGAACACTATACCATGCAATGAGCTACTGATAACTCTTTTAGATGCAGATATATACGCTGCTACAGTTATTGGATCTAGGTTAGGTTTCACAATCATATAGCTAGAAGATGCCGATGCACCAACACAAAAATCGGGAAGAAATCGATCATCATTTATATTTGGTATTACGACAGTATCAGGCATTGACATACCGAGTTCGGATGCAGACCGTTCTAATTCACTTCGGCGAAGTCTTATCTCTTTATCGAACAGCAATGGAAACAACAGACCCGGATCGCCGAAAATTGGAGGGCAACTAAAGCCACTATCCACTACTAACTTTCTTGTCAAGGGACCCCTAACTGCTCGGAATACCAAGTTACTATTGCGAGGCAGCGTCAATCTATTTTTTGAATTAACTCCTACCCCCCAGACAACATCATTGTGTTGGGCCTCATGTAATACTGAACCTACGGCTAATATCTTACTGTGAGTCTTTGAAGTGGTGGCCTTAACAACTAAGTTGTTACCATACAATTCACTCAGTCTATCAACTATCAGCGGGCCTATTTCATCACCAAAATTAATGGAGCCTGTTGGTTTCCAAGAATAAACTCTAACTTTTTCCATATTAATTATCTCCGTTTACTTCTTGGATTTTAGATTGTTGGAAAAAGCTAACCGCTTTCTCATATGCGCTTAACCTCGCCTCACCGACTGCGTATGTATCTTGCTCGCGATAGTTATACAAAAAAGATTTGTATAAATTTTTAATATTTATACTTGGATCGTTTGAAAAATATTTTTCAATAACTTTCGACGCTACTTCGGCATTCCCTTGGGGATAGCACCCGTATCCAGTAACTTTGCTTTGAACCTCAATCATCGAGGATTCTGCAGGCACAAAGCAAGGCTTGAGCATAGTATGCGCCAAATATTGAACTCCAGAGTTTAATCGGTCAAACCTTGGAATCAACATACAATCTACTTGACTTATCAAATCAATAATCTTTTCATCGACCACTTTAAAATGAATTCTACGAGGACCATCGCTCCAATGATCTTTATGCTGATGAATTTCTTTCCAGTGGAGTAAATCTGGGTGAATAACACCGGTGAAGATCATTTCGTAACTCTCACCCGTCAAATTTTCCGCGACCTCTAGACAGAAATCGAGTTCCGATTTTGAACGAATATGACCAAAAACCAAAACTTTTATCTTATTTGAATTGAGAGATTCATCTTCAAACGACGTAAGATCCTTCCTAAAATAAGGTTGATAGTCGCCATGTGGCACGACACTCGTAGGAATGTGACTCAGATCGACGTTATTTTTGTGATGTGCAATGTACGCCTGGCTATTAGCCTCACTCAAATGACAAATCAATGTGCAATGTTCGGCAAGCGACTCCATCAGGATCAATCTTTTATCGCCATAAGTAGGCATTAAATCGTAATTGTGGGCGGTGTAAAGTACAGGGCACACCGCAGCGATCTCGGCAAGTCGCATTTGAAATCGGGCTATTTCGTCATCGCTAGGTACATTCCAATTAAACAATGATTCTATCCATTCGATTTGAACCACATCTTTTGAAGTAAAGTTGTGTTCCCAGAAAAAATTGACCCCCGCGTAAACCCTATTAGCGCCGATAACTTTTTCTAGACCGTCTCTTAACGATACAACATAAGCATTCGGGGA
>JALUXV010000121.1 GCA_027013165.1 Alteromonadaceae bacterium | reverse complement strand
CTACCTTTGAAGCTAGTTTGGGGGATGCCTTATGTCGCTTTGGTGCGGGTTTACGCGCCCTGCCTAACGACGAACATGTGAATGTTGTTCTCAAAGGTGTTGAAAGTGGCGTAGATGGCCGGGATAAAGACAGGATCTATGTATTCTCGAAAATGGATATTAAAGCCTGTGTTCAGGAGTCTATCGACGAATCGGAGTTACTCACAAAAGCACAAGTATACGTTTTTTAATAAGCCCTATTTAGCACCTATTGCCGCTGCCCACTCTAACGCACCGCGAGGAAGTTGGTTGGCGGCATTTTTACCAAAGCTGTGTAATACCGAATAAGCGCTACTGGTAGACATTCCCTTATTTAAGCACAGTGCGTACAACAACAAGCTACAACGCTGTTGCGTACCATCGCAGTGAAGGTAAATGCTCGCCCCCTCATTTAGCAATGCTTTTAATTCAGTGAGATATTGTTTTATGTAGGCTTCTTCATTTGGGGTTGCCCCCTGTGCAATATCAAAAGGCAGCCATACCCACGCCAAACCTGACGCTTCTGCTTTTGCTTCGTAACTGCGACCAGATTCTGCACTAGTTTGCACCGTGGCAAGGTGAGTTACTCCAGATTGTGCTAACTGTTTAAGGTAGTTATCGTCGGGCTTTTTTCCTAAGCAAATACGTCCAACGCCGAGGGTAAACCAAGCGATGTTTACTGGCGAAGCAGGTGTTGTGCTGGGTAGTTTCATACAACAAAGAAGTAAATTGAAAAATAGTGGCAACTACATCCGCCTAAAACGAATACATGCCATATGGTGTGGGTGTATTTTACCTTTTTCGCTACGTAAAAACACACGCCAACAGAAAAACATAGCCCTCCGGCGACGAGTAGCCATAATCCTGCGCCGGGAAGCGCTAGGTACAGTGGATAAATAAGACCAATAGCAATCCATCCCATGAGCAGGTAGGTGATGACAGATAGTTTAGGAAACTTGTGCTGGGCTATGAGTTTAAAGGCTACGCCGATGAGGGCTAATGACCAAATGACCGCTGTCATTGTTATACCCAAGACTCCGCCAATAGAGACGAGAAGTATAGGGGTGTAAGTTCCCGCAATAAGTAGGTAAATGGCGCTGTGGTCACAGAGTTTTAGCCAGGACTTGACCTTGGTATAGCCAATACCATGATACAAGGTAGAGCTCAAAAACATGATGATCAGTGACGCTCCATATATCGCAGATACCGTCATGGTTAATTTGTCCTCGGCGCGATAGAGCATGAATACCAAACCAATAATAGAAGCGATAAATCCAACGCCGTGACTCGCTGTATTTAACCACTCTTCAACAACAGAATACGCTTTTGCAGGAATACTCGACATACTACTTTCTAATTCAATTTTGGATCCCAGCTTAGTTTAGCAAAGATATGCATATAAGTGTGTGACGCTATAGTGACGCTTCTTCATCAAAACTCTGGTACAGTTTGTCGAGAAGTTGCTTTAGCTGGTGTCCTTCCTCTAGCGTCATGTCGTTAAACTTACATAGCATTTGCTTTGGTACTTCTTCCGCATCCTTTTTTAGTGCTTTACCTTGTGCCGTTAATACAACGTATTTTACGCGTTTGTCTTTGGTGTCTTTTTTAACAATCACATAGCCCTTGTCTTCGAGCTTTTTTAGCATAAGGCTCATTGCCCCGCCATCAACACCTGTTTTATTTACTAAGGCGTTTATAGTGATATTGTCTAATTCCCACAGTGCCATCATAGCAATGTATTGAGGGTAGGTAATATCTAGTGCAGCCAGCAAGGGGCGATATGCTCGACTAAATGCATTCGATATTAAGTAAAACCGATGGCAAAGCTGATTTTCGAGTTTTAGAGAGTCAGACATAGAGAATTATCCCAACGGGTCTTAAACCTCTATTTTGCATGCAAAGTTAATTGGAGGCAAGTTATCGCAAATGTGAGAATCAAGTGGGATTGTCCGTTACAACGGATACGGGAAGGCCAGCGATAGCGTCGACGAGCGAAGGAAAGAGATCCTGTGGTAAGACTACTTTCATGGTAATGCCCAAAGCGTAATCACAAGCCTCTACTACTCCGTTGTATTCACCTACTAAATGACGCAAAAATTGTTCATGTTTAAAGTCAGCCTTCAACAGTGCAGTACATTGAGGTGCTTGTTGTTTTATTGCTAACTCGGTCATTACTTGTTGCGCTGCGCCAGAATATGCTCGAACAAGACCGCCAGCGCCAAGCTTAATCCCGCCAAAATAACGTACAACCACAAGCATGATGTTGCCTACACCTTTATGTTGAAGCACGTTTAATATGGGTTTACCGGCGGTACCGGAAGGCTCTCCATCGTCTCCCATGCCTGCGTTGTCAGGCATAGAAGGGTTTCCAAGCTGGTACGCCCAACAGTGATGTCTTGCATCGGGATACTTCTCACGTAGTTCAGCAAGAAAATCCATAGCCGCAGATCGGCTATCAGCAAAGGTTGCATACGCAATAAACTTACTTTTCTTTATTTCAAGTAAGCTGCGGGCTTGAGCGGCGGGAACAGGGTAATGCATCTGAGTATAATAACGCAGATGGGTGTCGGGTAAAACGGAAAATAGGGTACACTAGTTCTTGGTTATTCCCTCCACCACTGACAATACGTATAAAAATGAAGATATTGCACACGTCTGATTGGCATCTAGGTCAGAGCTTTTTCACTAAAACTCGGGCCGAAGAGCACCAGCAGTTTTTAACTTGGTTGATGAAATTGGTCGAGCAGGAACAAATTGATGCCATTGTAGTGGCTGGCGATATTTTTGATACAGGAACACCGCCCAGTTACGCTCGTAAGCTCTACCACCAATTTGTGTGTGAACTTCAAACTTATGGCTGTACGCTTGCAGTACTTGGCGGTAATCACGATGCGGTATCAGTACTTAATGAGAGCCGTGATTTACTGCGTTTCCTCCACTGTCATGTGGTGGCGAGTACAGCAATGGATGAGCAAGAACAAGTGTTTGTACTCAATGATAAATCTGGTCAACCAGGGGCGATTTTATGTGCTATACCATTCATTCGCCCAAGAGATGTGATTAAGAGCCAAGCAGGTGATGAAGGCATAGATAAACGTATTGCTTTGGGCGATGCTATTAAACAGCACTATGCGTCTTTGTATTCCCGAGCACTGCAAGTGCAAAGTACACTAGAGATTACTGTACCCATTGTTGCCACTGGACACCTCACAGCCCTTGGAGTTAAGACCTCTGATAGTGTGCGTGACATTTATATCGGTAACCTAGAGGGGTTTGCAGCAGACGGTTTTCCGCCCGCAGACTATATTGCATTAGGGCACATTCATCGTC
>JALUXV010000120.1 GCA_027013165.1 Alteromonadaceae bacterium | reverse complement strand
ACCGGCGATCAGCAAACCAAATCCCGCTGCGGTTATCGCTCTGCTCAGGAAAACTTTGGTTATCAGGGATTGCTGGAGGAAAACCTGGATCCCACCGCTCCGGCAGATATCAAAGAAACCTTCACTATGCGTAGCTTCGTCCTGGGAATTTGAAAGGGAACAGCCACTCCTGGATTCTCACGTTTCGCTAGGAGACTTGCTAGCGCCCTCTGAGTGGGCAATCATCTAGTTCATAAGCATTTTTGTTAAATAGATTTTATTCTTCGAATTTTTTGTTGATAAAAAAACAATTATATATATCATATACGAACCATTATCATTTGTATTTAGAGTATTAAAGGGTAAATTTATGAGAAATGTAAGTAGAGTATCTAAATTGGGTAAAGCGATAGCATTTGCACTAGCGGGACTGTCGAGCGCGTCCGCAATGGCGGCTATAGCGCCAGACGATATTGAGCGTATCACCATTAGTGGAAATAGCGATTCAACATTTCCACGCACCATGGCTGCCGTTGATTCTGGCAAAATCTTTGAGGGCAAAAAGACCTCAGTGGTAGAGCTTGATGAAATGCCTAACTTCATTGAGCCAAACTTAAGACAGATGTTTTCTACGCTGCCGGGGCTCTTCGTTTCAGATCAAGCCATCCCCAGTTTTTACAATGTGAACTACCGCGGCTTAGGAAACCCTCATGAGTCTGAGTTCGTGGGCTTTTTTCAAAACAATATTCCCCTAGCCGCAGACCTTTTCGGATACCCTACCATCTACTACATGCCGCCAGCACAGCGTATTGAGCGCATAGAATTCGTTCGCGGCGGGTCGGGTTTAATTTACGGTCCACAAATAGGGCCGACGGTAAACTTTATTACCAAGCGCGCAGAAGTAGGCCGCGATACGGGCTTTCGAACCGATCAAGCACTCGGGAGCAATGGGCTATATAGCACTTATAATGAGTTTGCCACTTCAACTGGAGACTTCGGTTTCTTTGCATCGGTAGACCACCGTTCGGCCGACGGCCCTCGAGATAATGAAGATTTCGATGTAACATCAGGCCACGTTAGTGTGGCTTATGAAGGGTTTGACGACATTCGCCTTGGTTTCGAACTTGATGTATACAACTCAGACTCTGGTGAAGCAGGTCGTTTGAGTACGACGGAATTTGAACAAGACCGCAATCAAACATTAACCCCATTCAATCGTGTTGAGATAGAACAAGTACTGGCTAATTTTACTTTTGCGCAGAAGATTAGCGATAGTGCGACGCTTGACGCGAATGTCTGGTATTCATACATGGACCGCTTTAGTCGCCGTTCTGGGCAATTTTCTGAGCCTGAGAATGAGCCTGCTACCACAAATATTGATCAACAAGAATTCGATAATTGGGGCTTCGACGCCCGTTATGCGCAAGCCTGGGGCGACAACAATGTGCTGACTGTGGGGACAACCTCTTACTGGGGAGATAGCCCAAGAACTCGTCACGTCAGTAGCGATATTCGCTCTAACCAACAGAACGCCGCTGACTTGCTATTCGATCAAGACCGTAAAATGACGTATAACGCCGTATTTATCGAAAATTTATTCAAATTCGATAAATTGAGTGTGGTACCTACCCTACGTTATGAGCGCGTTAATTACGACTTAGAAGAGTTGACTAAAAATCCAAGTCTAAACCGAGATCCTATCGACGTAGACGAGACTGAAAATGAACTGCTACTCGGTCTTGGCATGATGTATCAGCTCAACGAAATCAGTGAGCTTTATGCAAACGTTTCTGAATCTTATCGCCCTCAACGATTTGATGATTTGGCCAACCCCAATTCAGAACTCGCCAGCTCAAATGGCCCCGATGTTTCTAGTGCAATGAACTATGAATTTGGTTACCGCGCCATGCCTGTTGATGGTCTTGTACTTGACGTGAGCGCGTTTAGAATCGACTTTGACGACAAAATTGAAACTATTCAGGTAAATATCGCTGACATAGAGCGAGTGAACTCTGGCGACTCTCGCCATCAAGGCGTAGAGTTTAGCGTCGACTACGACCTTTTTGCGGGTCGTGCTGACGAAAGTTTTAGAATTTTTGCCAATGGCTCGTTGCTTGATGCCGAAATCGTCTCTTCCCTTAACGAGAGCCTGGTTGGAAATACCACCGCTTTTGCACCGGAGTATCTTTTACGCGCCGGGTTTATATACAACACGGAAAAGCTTGATGTCGCGCTTACTGCGACAATGGTAGACGAGCAATTTTGGCAAGACTCGAATGCGTCTAGAGGAACAGGCATCGATGAAATAGCCGCGCTAATTCCTTCCTATGAAGTTGTTGACCTGACCGCTGAATATCGTATCGATTCGCAATGGGCAGTATATGGAGGCATTAATAACCTTTTAGACGAGAACTATTATTCTCGCGTGAGAAATGATGGTATCGAACCTGCCCTCGAAAGAACCGTATTTGCAGGCGTACGCTTTCAAATGTAAATAGCAAAATTGTAAGCAAGCAGGGGCGATAACTTGGCCCTGCGGTGCGCGCTTATAACCAGCGTCTTTTCAGACCACCTCCACACTTCAACATGTAATAAAATCGCTCTTTACGACCATTTCTTTTTGTTTTACCTCGCCGTTAAATTCCCTCATATTCCCGCAAATAATTAATAGCCATTAGAACGCAGTTGCGGATTGCAGGGGCTTTAACGTTGGAAAACACATTGTCTACAGAGCCTAAAGTACGCATTTCAGCGCCGGTGATTGCCCTGGCAATGTATGCGATAGCGTCAGGCTATTTAATGAGCCTCATTCCACTTATGCTAACGCACTATGGCCTTGATACGTCGCTGGCCAGTTGGTTAGCAAGTAGCTTTTATGCAGGCCTTCTTCTCGGTGCGTTGGCCATTGAGCCTTTGGTTACCCGCTTGGGACACCGAAACGGATTTGTTTGGTGTTTAGGTACGCTCATCACTACTATTGCCATAATGCCTGCAATCCCTGACGCCAGCGTTTGGTTGCTTGCCCGGTTCGTTGCTGGCGTTGCCGTTGCAGGTGTATTCGTTGTTGTTGAGTCTTGGTTATTACATGGTAATGAAGCCGACCGCGCCAAGCGCGTGGGCCTTTATATGGGAGCGTTCTATGGTGGCAGCTCGTTAGGACAGCTTTGCCTTGGCTTTGTTGGCGTTCACGGTGTGATGCCTTTTGTCGCCATTTTTACTGCGCTACTTTTTGCTGTTGGTGTATTACTGCTTATAAAAAGCGATCAGCCCAGTAGCGCGGAAATCACACCACTATGGGGTTCTAGGGATTTTCCCCTCTAAAAAGACATAATCCTCTGTAGACCACACCAATAAATGGCTGCGGAGGTGG
>JALUXV010000119.1 GCA_027013165.1 Alteromonadaceae bacterium | reverse complement strand
AGACGCAACCATTGCAGACCTAGCTGTAGGTACAGCGGCAGGCCAAATTAAAACTGGCTCACTATGTCGTTCAGACCGCGTAGCTAAGTACAACCAATTACTTCGCATTGAAGAAGCCCTTGGTGACGCAGCGGTATACAACGGCCGTTCAGAAATCAAAGGTCAGTAATTTAATAAGCTAGACATTCACTTGTCTGGCTCATTTAATTTCCTGAATTGAAAGTAAAAAGGCATTGGTTTCCCCAATGCCTTTTTTGTTAGAAATACCTAGTTAGCTTTACTTAATCAACTAAAACTCTAAATGCTGACTCAAAAATTCGAGCGCACGATTGTAGTATGCCGCTCTGTGCTCCGGCTTGTAGAATCCATGCCCCTCATCTTCCAACAACATATACTCATGTGGATGTCCGGCTTTTTCCAGCGCTTCAATTATTGACTCGGCTTGTTCTATCGGCGCTCTCTCATCTTCTCCACCATGAACTATCAGAACTGGCGCTTTTAGTTTGTCAACATTATAACTTGGTGAAAAGGCTTGAAGCTGGACTTGATCCGTACCCAACACGCGAGTTAAATAATTCTGCCCGTCACGAACCTCAGACACATCGCCTTCATCAAACATTAGCGGAAGATCGTAAATACCAATGACACCAATGGCGCACTTAAATAAATCGGGCTCGATAATAGAGCTTTGAAGTGCCGAGTAGCCACCAAAACTAGCACCCATAATACACATATTGTTTTTATCGGCGTAGCCTTGTTCTACCACATAATTAGTACCGTCTATAATGTCGTACTGTATCTCTGCTCCCCATCGGCGATGACCTGCAAACTCAAAGGCTCTGCCATAACCACCCGACCCTCTAAAGTTTATTTTGAGTACGGCAATGCCTCGGTTGGCCAATAACTGTGCTTGCGAATCATAAGTCCACCAGTCTCTTGGGCCATGAGGACCACCATGGGGCATAACAACTAATGGAAGGTTTTCAGGCGTTTTACCAAAGGGGAGGGTTAAATAGCCATGAATAGTCATACCATCACGAGCTTCAAACTTGATAGGTTTGGTTTCTGCCATTAACTCAGGATCGATTTTTTCTCTGGCAGCAAACAGGAAATTCAAGTTGTTCTTTGTTTTGTCAAAAAGATAATACACACCTGCATCAATATCACTGTGAGCAAACACTACCATTAGATTGCCATCCCGAGACGTACTAACGATGTGCACTTGGTTGCCCGGTAAAGCCGCAAGCATTGCTTTAAGCATTTTAGAATGTGGAGAATTCGGGTTTACAAACGAATACGTGGGGTAGTCCGCTTCCGTCTCCACGGCATAAACTTCTTTGCTAATAGGGTCTGCCCAAACATATTTAGGCGAAACTACGTCATCTTGAAAGATTTTTTCTACCGCTTGGGTTTCCAAGTTTAATTTATAAAGCCCTTTTGCTTCTCCGTTTGTTGAAGCTGCAAAATAAATATGCTCACCAGCGGCATCAAAACCACTTAATGATATATCTGTTAGTGGCATATTGAGTTCAAACTTTTCCCACTCGGCACCGTGGGCCGCTTCTCTAATATAAAAGGTCCCCGTAACATAATCGTCTGTCGCAAAGGCAACACGAACATTTCCTTGCTCATCGGTCAGGAAATTTGCTCTTTTCGATGGTGAATGCGCAACCTTTTTACGAAGCCCAGTTCTAACGTTAACTTTATATACAACAGTATCCGTTTCTTTATTTCGGTTATCGCTCCACGGAATCGTGTAAATAAGCATATTGTCTTCGTCATCGATAAGCGGATCCAGTATGTAAGACCAACCATATAAAGGGTCTGCCTTTCGAATATTAGTACCCGTTTGTTGCTCCCCTTGATAACCTACGATCTGCTTTTTTTGCGAACCGTCTGCATTCACGGCAAACATTTCTCCGTAATATTGGGGACTGTCTTTCCACCCTCTTAAATATTCTTTTTCAACAACAACGCGCTCGTCGTTCACCCAGGCATAGTCGCCCACTTGTGCATTTGAAGGAAACCTCACTACATACGTTGGTTTATTAGTGGCGCGTTCAATAATGATAAGCATATCCTTACCTTCCATTTCGGAGATAACGCTATAGTACTTACCAGTAGGAGACAGTCTTACGTCTGAATACTGTGCCCCTTGACTGAATAGCTCAACGGGTAAAATAGGTGATTGTGCATATGAAAAACACGCGAATAGTGCTGCGATAGCACCAAAGAAGTACCTCATGATTAGTCCTTTTTATAAATTTTTGTTATTCCTTTCGTTATGCTATCAAAATTCCAGTGTTGGTAAACCCCTGATTTATGGAATATAAATAATAGTTAGTATATAAAACGCCCCAGACAAGCTGGGGCAAAATGACACACTTTTTACACGATTATGATTATTTTCTTAGAATCTGTAGCTTGCTCCCAATGTTAAACGGCGGTCTGTTAGACCTTGGAAACAAAGTAGCGAGCCTTCATTTACGCAATATTGGTTAACTTCAGATTCAGTGATGTTTACTGCCTCTAAACCAATATTAAATTGATCATTCACATCGTAAGTAATACTTGCGTTTAGCTGACCACGGTCATCTTGGTATACTGGGAAACCCCAAGGGAAACTTGATGTACTACCAAAATCGTCTGAACGATAGCCTTCACGCCATGTGTATCTCATACGCGCGGATAATCCGTACTTTTCATAATAAAGAGTAATGTTGTACGCGTTTTCTGAGAGGTTTAGTAAACCTTGAACCGCTGATACGTCAATGCCATCAACCCCAGTAGTCGCCGCAAATACGTTGCTTGCACGACTCGTTGCAGAGTTTTCTGCCTCACCGCCAGAGAATTCCTGAATGGTGTAGTTGGCAAGAATACCGAAGCCAGAAGCCCAACCTAGCTCTTCTTCGAAGCCCGCTAAGTCGTACTGAACTGCAAATTCAATACCTTTCTGAGTAGTTTCACCAGTGTCATTGATTTTAGTTTCCGTGCCTACACAAACACCGGTACCTAAATCAGGACCGAAAACGTTGATATCTGCAATAGGGTTAAA
Organism: Alteromonadaceae bacterium; assembly: GCA_027013165.1. Classification (GTDB taxonomy): domain Bacteria; phylum Pseudomonadota; class Gammaproteobacteria; order Enterobacterales; family Alteromonadaceae; genus Alteromonas. Next base: position 327 of record JALUXV010000119.1, on the reverse strand, counting down.
TATACCACCTTGTTCGCACGGATCAGTTAGGTCACGATAACCTGTTGTCGGGTCTTCAAACGGACTAACAATTTGTTCAACGTGAAGGTCTTTACGGGTTTTGTGGAAAATGCCCACACTCACCACACTCGCCTCAGCAAAATACCACTCTGCCGAAAGGTCATAAGAAATCACCTCTTCAGGAAGTAGACCTGGGTTACCGATTTCTACGTTAGGGTTTGGGCTCGTGCTGAACGTTACTGACGTAGATAAGTCATTAAAGTCTGGACGACGAATATCTTTCCCTGCACCGAAGCGAACAATAACGTCATCAGTAACATCAGCTAC
>JALUXV010000118.1 GCA_027013165.1 Alteromonadaceae bacterium | reverse complement strand
CACTTCCAACGAAGCCATGGTAGATTCAAAAATTTTGGTGGTATATTCGTCAGGTCCGTCATTTTCATCAACATGACGGTTTACGTACGGCGTTCCATTTGCGAGACTTTGCGCTAGGTGCAATTTGAAGTCTGGAAAGCCTTTCGTATCTAGTCGACGACAGAAGCGGTTAACGGTTGGCTCGCTAACATCAGACATTTTCGCCAAGGTTGCTATACTCGAGTGAATCGCAGTTTGAGGGTTAGCTAATATGACGTCAGCAACTTTCCGTTCTGACTTACTGAAAGCCGCTTTATTTTGTGTAATTTTTTCTAAAATATTCATACAAATATGGCAGTGTGTAGGGTTAGTTAATTCTTCTTTGCAGAGATAATAGTACTGAAAGTGACAGCAGTGACAAGAAAAATGTAATTTTTTAACAATATTCTTGTCATATTTTCGAAAAAAAAGTGTCTCCCTACGAAAAAAACTGAAAAAATGATTCGATAGTTCACGCAAGTTGTAATTTTACTACATTTAGTGTTAACTATATGCTAATAACGCGCTGGCAATGTAAAAAATCCCTCTTTTACGTACACATTGTCGGTTAACTGACAAAAAGGTCGACAAATATGGTTTTGGAAAATTCCTACGAGCCCTGTGATTTTGTATTGTTTGGCACTTTAGGAGATCTTTCTAGAAGAAAGTTACTTCCTTCACTTTATCAGCTTGAAAAAGCAGAACTTATTCATCCCGAAACAACAATTGTTGGTGTAGCACGTCATGCGATGGAGCTAGACGATTACATCGAAGAAGTATACGCAAACCTTGTCAAATTTGGCGATAAGGAAATTTGCGAAGAGACATGGGCGAGAATGAAAGCGCGATTGCATTATGCCTGTGTTGATATGAAAGACTTAGAAAGCTATGCGGTACTTGATGACCATGTAGATCCCAGTCGTACAATGGTGTGCTATTTAGCTACTCCTCCTGCGATTTACGGTGATATCTGTCGCGGCTTACACAGCTGTAAGATTATTGATGCCAGCGTTCGCGTTGTACTCGAAAAACCGATTGGTCACGATTTAGCGTCGTCTATGGTGATCAACAACCAAGTGGCTGAGTATTTTGACGAGAAGCAAATCTATCGTATCGATCACTATTTAGGTAAAGAAACTGTACTTAACTTGATCGCTCTTCGTTTTGCAAACTCAATATTTGCTACCAATTGGGATCACAATTGTATTGATCACATTCAAATTTCAGTGGCCGAATCAGTTGGTATAGAAGGTCGTTGGGGTTACTTTGACGACGCAGGTCAAATGCGCGACATGGTTCAAAATCACTTGTTGCAAATTTTGAGCTTAGTGGCGATGGAGCCTCCAACAACACTTGATGCAGACAGCATTCGCGATGAAAAACTAAAAGTGTTAAAAGCGCTTCGCCCAATCAATAGTTTGAACGTTGATAGCAGTACGGTTCGCGGTCAGTACACCGCTGGCTTCGTTAAAGGCGAAGAAGTGCCTGGGTATTTGGAAGAAGAAGATGCCAATACCAAGAGTAAGACTGAAACTTTCGTAGCGATTAAAGCTGAAATTGATAACTGGCGCTGGGCTGGCGTTCCGTTCTACCTAAGAACTGGAAAACGTATGCCTACGAAAGTCAGTGAAGTTGTAATTTACTTTAAGCGTCAGCCGCACAATCTATTTGGTGACAGCTTCAAAGACCTTCCACCCAATAAACTGGTTATTCGCTTACAGCCAGACGAAGGCGTTGAAATTACTGTAATGAACAAAGTTCCTGGACTAACTAGCTCAGGCTCTATGGATTTGCACAAGTCTAAGCTCAACTTGAGTTTCTCAGATACCTTTTCTGAAGAGCGAATTCCAGACGCTTACGAAAAACTGCTACTCGAAGTTATGTTAGGCAACCAAGCCTTGTTTGTTCGCCGCGATGAAATAGAGCAGGCGTGGAATTGGGTAGACTCAATCCTAGAAGCTTGGAAACAGTCGAATGAGCCACCTGAGCCTTATCAGGCGGGTACTTGGGGACCTGTTGACTCTATTGGCCTATTAGCTCGTGCGAACCGAAGCTGGTATGAAAGCAAACAAGTTAAGAAGAAAAAATAATGGCACTTACAACTCTTTCATTCGACAACGCTGATGCGTTAACGCAGGCGTTTGCAGAAGATCTGGTTAGCATTTTGAAAACTGGTATTCGCACTCGTGGTCGCGCTTCACTTATTGTCAGCGGTGGTAGAACGCCTTTATCACTGTTTAAGCAGCTAAGCGAAACTGATTTGGAGTGGGATAAGGTCGACATATCGCTAGCAGATGAGCGTTGGGTCGACGAAGGGCATGAAGCCAGCAATACCACTTTAGTCAAAAATAATCTTATTCAAAATAAAGCCAGTGCCGCTACATTTGTACCGCTTAAATCAGCGCATGAGAATGCTGACGACGGTATCGAAGAAGCACAGGCTGGCGTACTAGCTATGTCACAACCTTTTGATGCATTGATTCTTGGCATGGGCGAAGACGGGCATACAGCCTCTTTGTTCCCATGTTCGGAACAAGTAGCAAATGGACTAGACATGGAAAGCGGAAAAACCTGCATAGCAGTACAACCAACAACAGCACCTCATCAACGTATTTCTCTGACCCTACCAGCGTTACTGAACAGTCGAAATATCTTTTTGCACCTAACTGGTGAGAAGAAAAAACAAGTACTGAACGACGCGATTGAGAACGCTACGGAAATTCAAAAGCCTATTGTTGCCGTAGTAAACCGTGCCCCTGTTACATTAATGTGGGCTCCATAGGAGAAGTGATATGAATACCCAGATTTTAGAGGTTACTCAACGTATTATTGAGCGCAGTAAAGACACTCGTCGCGCCTACTTAGAAAAAATTGAAAATGCCCGAAGACAAGGGCCACATCGCGGTGTGTTATCGTGTGGTAACTTGGCTCACGGTTTTGCTGCCTGTGGTCAGAGCGATAAAGCAGATTTGCGTTCGATGACAAAAGCGAATGTTGCCATTGTTTCTTCATACAACGATATGTTGTCGGCGCATCAACCGTACGAATCGTATCCGGCAATTATTAAGCAGGCGGTCAATGAAGTAGGTAGTGTTGCTCAGTTTGCTGGTGGTGTACCTGCCATGTGTGACGGTGTTACTCAGGGACAAACTGGCATGGATCTTAGCTTAATGAGCCGAGATGTTATTGCTCAGGCAACGGCTGTGGCACTTTCACATAACATGTTTGATGCGTCTATGATGCTGGGCATATGTGACAAAATTGTTCCCGGATTACTTATTGGTGCCTTAAGCTTTGGTCACTTACCCACTGTATTTGTCCCAGCTGGGCCAATGCCTTCAGGACTTCCGAATAAAGAAAAAGCAC
>JALUXV010000117.1 GCA_027013165.1 Alteromonadaceae bacterium | reverse complement strand
TAGAAACCGAATATACGCTCGCATTTTACTTTTTTACACAACATCTGTTGCTAAACAGGTGGAGTCCATATACATCCATGCCTCAGACGGCTGTAAAAAGTCCATTGCTTTCCCTGATGCTACTCATTCCATCTTTGGTAAGTTAGGGCATCAACATTTTAATGTTCGATGATTTCCAACCACTTGCGCACTTGCTCTCTCATCCAAGCTATTACCGCTTTTTTTCCGTTTACACCTGTATATTGTTGAAATTCAGATATATTAATTGATTGCTGAGTGAGTTGTTTAACAATTAATGTTCGGTTGGCCACTCCAACAAAAAAGTGTTCTTCATTTGCAATGGATTGGATTGCCGCCCCTAGATTATCTAGATTTCGACTACCTTCGGAAAACTGATGGAGTTTAGCCTGATAGACAGCTTTTACCCAGCTAGGCAGTTTTGCAAAGTCTTTGGGCGATTGACTCAGCGTGTATAAATAACTCAACTTTTCCGAACATCGCTGTGAACGCTCTGACAGTGCTTTGATCACTAAACCACTTGTTTGCCCACTGGCCTTGTTAGGTTTAACGCCTTTATCAACAAGCTCAAATTGATTTTGCTGCCAAAAATGGGCTAACTGCCCAGTAAGACCGAATGAACTTAATAGGCCGTCTACGTGGGTGCTTTGCGCCTGTTTTTTGATATGGTCGAGCATTGCTGTGCCCAAGCCATTGCCCTGAAGTTCTGGTAACACTGCAATGCGGTTGATTCGCCAATATGTTTGCTTAAGCAATTCAGGGTTTGCGCACAGTAACGCAAGGCGCTGAATACCCAAGTGTCCCTTGGGCCTGCGTGCTCCTGCGGCTATGCTTTCTTCTAATCCAGATAGTGCGTCTCCCCCCTCAATATTGACAATAGTAGTGCCTACAATGCGTTCATTATGTGTTTGAACACACAATAACAGGTCGGGGGCATCAATCATTCGCATCATGTCATCGGGAGAGGTTTGATAATGCGCAAGGCTCAAGAGCTTCATCACTTGCTGTAACTCTAACTCACTGAGTGTTGAAAACTGAGTTAATTCATACCTCAATGTTTCGTTATCAATATTTTCGGGTATCTGATCCTCGGCAGTTCGAGGGGAAAACAATAATGTGTCGTTAAGCCATTGTTCTATTGGATCATTCTCGTACCATCTAAGCGGCGTGTTAAGTTGATAGTGGTGTGCGCCTTTGGTGATAAGTGGAGACAGCACACGATGGAAAAAGCCTTGTCCACTGCCTTCGTACCCAAACATGGTTGTGCTTAATAGCCAGTGAGTGTGGTGGTGCAGAATGTGTTGTAGCGTAGGAATAGGTATACTAGCCGCCTCGTCAACTATCAGAATATCGTACTCGTTATTGAATAACGCAGGGTTGTCCGTTGCTAACCAAACGAGCTTGCCAGCGGTCAAATAAGGTGTGAGCGAGTTGCGCTCTAAGATAGGTGAAACACTTTCCACATGGGCACTGGTCACTGCAATGGTGAGTCCATCAGCCAACAAGGACTCAATCCAGATGCCAATTAAGGTAGACTTTCCTCGTCCTCGTGCTCCGGTAACAATAGTGTTAAATGGGGTGCTTTCCGCTCTCAGCTGCCACTTATCGTTCCACTGCGCGATGACCGCTATTTGATCTTTAGATCTGAAAGGTGGGGTTACTGCCCCATGTGGTTTAGCCTGTTCGAGCCTTGGAAGACAGCAACCTTTTGGTGTGTATTGACCTAACTGATACTGCTCTAGAGACGAGATAAATCTAGCTATATAGGTACTACTTGAAATGTCAAAACCATGGGTTAAATAGGCGGGTTGGGTGACGCTGGGGTGTTGTGTCCATGTGTCTAATTCAGGACATACAATAATCAAAGTACCTTGGTATTGAATGGTGCCAGCGAGCGCTAATAAATCCGATGGACGAAATTCGTTAAAGCAAAACAGTACGCCAAGGTCGACAGTTTGTCCTAATAAGTGCTGACGACTCTTCACATTAGTTACTGATTTGTTTTTCGAGTGTTGAGTTACTGAATTTCTTCCCAGTTGAGCAACGCTAATTTCAGAGTGACGTTGACACAACACTTGGTCAATCACTTCACAACACCAAGACTCATCGCCAGAAATAACTAGGCATCTGCGGTGATAATACTCATTTTGAGAGCTGAAAGGTGAATACAGCCATTGGGAAAGAGAGGAGTGAGCCATCCGTATCGTTTTTCTATATAATCCAAAGTCAATAGTAACGATTTACACTAAGGATTACGAATGCGCTTTCTGTCACGTCGCCTCGTTATGCCCAATGACCTTAATTATGCAGGCTCACTTTTTGGTGGCCGAGCGTTGGAATGGATTGATGAAGAGGCCGCTATTTGGGCAATTTGTCAGTTAGAAACCAATTGCCTAGTTACCAAGCACATCGGAGAAATTAGCTTTGAGTCTCCGGCCTTGCAGGGCGACATTGTCGAGTTTGGTTTAGAAACTAAATCAGTGGGTAGAACTTCAATTACTGTCAGTTGTTTGGTTCGAAATAAAGCCACCAAAAAAACTATCTGTTTCGCCGACGACATAGTTTTCGTTATGGTAGATCCAACAACTCGAAAACCTGTGGTGCACGGTAAAACACTTGAGGGGTTAAAAACACAAACTGAAGAAGAAGTACGTCAACTGAATCTTAACCACGATTAATACTTAGATATTCTTACAACGACTACTTCTTTTCTTGACCGTGTGGTGGTGACTGGTACACTGCCGCGCATGTAGCTTGAAACAGAGCTACTGATACCAAGGGGTGCCCACGGTTTTCGATATTTTACAGAAAATCTGTGGCTGAGATCTGCATATGCAGGAACCCTTTACCTGATCCGGATAATGCCGGCGTAGGGATGGTTTACAATACAGCCTTATCACCTGCCGATACACCGGATCTTTTTTCTATTTATGGATAAAGGATCCCATGAAAAAAGCAACGTTTTGCCTTTCATTACTTGCCGCATCTGTTGCGGTTCACGCTCAAACTTCAAACACCGAAAATGCACAAGACATTGAACGCATTGTAGTTAGCGGTGACTTTCGCCAAACTTCACTTGATCAACTGAGCGCTAGCGCAACTGTGTTAGATACGGAGCGTTTACAGAGTCGTCAACCTGACCACATCGATAGTTTGCTTTCTAGTATTCCCAATGTGAATTTCGCAGCAGGGGCGTCTCGTGGTCGTTTTGTACAAATTCGCGGTATCGGTGAACGGAGCCAGTTTCGCGAGCCTATCAATCCATCAGTAAGCTTTTTCGTTGATGATTTCGACTTTTCAGGTCTTGCAGCGTCTGGTTTAGTTTTTGATATGCAGCAGGTGGAAGTTTTCCGTGGGCCACAAGCCACCCTGTTTGGTACAGGCGCGCTTGCTGGTGCGGTTAAACTTACCAGTAATGCTGTAGGCGATACCGACAACAACTATGTAGATTTCAGACTAGCAACACAAGACACTCTGCGTTTAGAGGCTGCTACTGGCGGCGAGATTAATGATACATGGGGTTATCGCGTAGCCCTTGTTCACAATCAAAGTGATGGCTTTATTGAGAACACCTATTTAGACAGAGATGACACTAATAACATTGACGAATCTGCTTTGAAAATTGCTGTTGCAGGCCAAGTGGGTGAGAGAAGTGAGTTGGCGTTAACTTACCGCTGGTACGACATTGACAATGGTTATGACGCGTTCTCTTTAGACAACGACGGCAAAACACGTTCAGATGAACCGGGATTTGATCGTCACCAAACTGATGCAGTAAGCCTACGTTCGACCACACAAACAGCAGGTGGTGATTTCGTTGTGATTGCTACGTATGCATCTCATGATATTGGCTACGCCTACGATGAAGACTGGACATTTACGGGGTTCCACCCTTGGGGTTATACGTCTTTTGATTCGTACTTTCGCGATGTAGACACGCAAACTGCGGAAGTGCGCTTTGTGTCTAACCAAGACACAGCGTTGTTTGATGGCAGAACAGATTGGACAGTAGGAGCCTTGTATAAGTCGAGTGAGGAGCAATTACTACGTCAGTACACCTATGCAGATAGCGACTTTGCCAGCACTTACGAGCCAACCACTCGAGCAGTGTACCTTGATACCACCACGCAATTGACCGATCAATTGAGCTTACTGGCAGGACTTCGCTCAGAAAGCTACGGCTTTGACTATGCCGACAACGCTGGTATTGCTCGCTCTACCGACACCACTATGCTTGGCGGTAAACTCGCCCTGCAATATGCACTAGGCAAGCACTTCTATTACGCCAGTGTTTCACGTGGTTACAAAGGCGCAGGCTTTAACTCAGACGAGCGAGTTTCAGAGGAGCGCCGTTTCTTTGATGAAGAATATAACTGGAACTATGAGCTCGGTTTTAAAGGTTCATTTTTCAATGATGACATGAACCTTAGAGCTGCTGTTTTTTACATGGACCGCCAAGACACACAAGTCAGCGATTTTGATGTGTTGAGAAGAGACGATGGTACCGCAGACTTTATTGATATTATTGACAATGCAGACTTGGGCACTAACCAAGGGGTAGAGCTAGAAATGTCGTGGAATGCCACTGATACGTGGACCCTCGATGCTAGCCTAGGTTACTTAGATGCTACCTTTGAAGGGTTCACTAAAGCCGACGGCAGTATTGTTGAAGAACAAGATCAGGCACAAGCCCCTAAATACACCATGAATGTATTCAGTGAATTAGAAGTTTCTGAGAATGTACTTTGGCGTGTGGATGTAGATTTCAAAGATTCCTACCGTTTCTCCGACGGGCACGACGCAATATCTCCTTCAACTACTCTAGTTAACAGTGAGTTAGTTTGGTTTGCAGGTGATTGGCGCACAACATTCTGGGTAAAGAATGCCTTCGATCGCGAGTACTACACTCGTGGTTTTGGTGGATTCAGCAATGATCCGCGGGATGAATACGCGTTCGACGAATACTATTATCAGCTTGGAAACGGCCGCCAGTATGGTGTGTCTGTCCGTTATCAGTTTTAAGGTGAAATACTATGAACGTAATGGTTGAATTGTCATTATATCCTTTGGCCAACGATTACATTGGCCCAATTAAGGATTTCATCGCACGCATGAATACTTACAACGCACTTGATATTGTTACAACATCAACGAGCACACAGGTATCTGGCGATTACCAGTACGTCATGTCTGTACTAGGTAGAGAAATGGAAATGACGCACAGAGAAGTAGGCCAGGCTATTTTTGTGGCTAAGTTTTTGAATTTCGACGCTATGCAGTCTAATAAAGAAAAGTCGTAAAGGTTTTTATAACTTTGTCTTTCAAAAACGCGGCTATGTTTAATTAGCCGCGTTTTTTTATTGCCGTTTGGCGATAGGAAACTTTCGATATATAGTCGTAGCTTACGAAGGACAAATAAAAACCAGTATGGACTCTCGCGACATTCTTACCCTATTACAAGCTGAATTAGATATCTCAGACGGAGCACGATTAATCCCGATAGATAGCGGCGACATTAATACCGTGTTTCATTTAATTGATGGCGAACGAGAATACGCGGTTAAATGGTTAGGTGATGATCAATTCAGCGGCGTAGATCGTTTTCACCAGTTTGTTTTACAACAACAACTCACTGTTAAAGGGGTTGCACCAAACGCGGTGTGGTTAAACGACGATGAAACAATATGGGTTGAAAACTGGGAACGTGAAGACAGCTCAATAAAAGACGAACTTTCACCTAACGCATTGGCGAATGTACTTTGGCATATTCACGGATTGCCTATTACTGGCCGAGCGCTTAATCTCATTGAGCGATGGGAGCACTATCTCAATATTTTGTCACTGCCCGAAGAAAGTGCTTTGCTTGAAGAGGTATCATCGTTACGAGGGCGTGTTGTAGCGAGTGAGCAAAAACAAGATGATATTGTGCTTTGTCATAACGATTTACAAAGCGGACATGTGCTCTCATTATCTCCACCTATGGTGATTGATTGGGAATACGCAGCCATGGGAAATCGTTATTTTGATATTGCTAGTTGCGCCATGATAAATGACTTCGATGAAGCGCAAAAGTTAGCGTTGTGCGAGGCATACTCTATTAATTCGGGTATAGATGTAAAAACTGTCATTGACGAAACTAAACGTCATTGCGAAATTGTAAAAGTGACCAATGCTCTATGGTTTGCTGCGCTCGATACCAATTTATCATAAGCATTGTCGTGCTAAATTTGTGCGGTTTGGATGATTATTAAGCGTATAAATTTAAGATAAGCAAAAAGTCTTTACCTTTGAATCGCTATACGTATAATGCACAGCGCGTTAGGGGTGTAGTTCGAATTGGTAGAACAGCGGTCTCCAAAACCGATGGTTGGGGGTTCGAGTCCCTCCACCCCTGCCACTTTTCGTGGATTTTCCAAACGCTGCACATCAAGCATTCTTGGCTATATCAAAATCTCCAATATAAATCACCGTTAATGCATCATTGATGGATTATCAGTTAATCGTTGTTTTCGTCTCATCAACAAAAGTAATATTCCTCGAGACACAATACTCGACCCATTCAACAATATTAAAGGCCAAGCCGTTGCAATAGGTAGTGTGAATAAAAATGCTAGGGTAGTGACATCTTTGAGTAAAATACTGTGCAGCAGCGAGAAGGAAAGGGCGCCAACCTCTTGATTGCGATACAGCATGCGTATTTGACCAATAGTCCCTTGCAGTAATACTAGGGTGATGACTACTACAATAATGTCAGTGTTATGAATAATATAGGTTGGTAGTGGTCTAAACCCCATAGCAACAAACCCAGCTACAAAACAGGCTGTTGAACCAAATAACACTGTGCTTATACGTAACGACGGCCGGTCTTGCCATAGGCAATAGAGCACACATAAGGTGAGGAGGAGCGCCCCCGTTCGTGTCCACACTAAGTAGTGATTAAAGTCAGCAGATGCAACTCCCACAATAAAGCTTGCGTAAAACGCAAAAAAGCTGGAGCCAAATTGATTCAGTGATAACCCATCTGTACCTGTAAGATTTGATTGTCGACGTTGGTAGATCTTGATGAGTTGACGTGTTAACCCATACCACGTAAGCAAAAATACCACTGAGCTGAGTATGCCTAAACTATGGTAAAACAATGTTGAGTGACCTTATTGGTAAGCTACACATGTGGGTTCAATATGTCCGGTGACTATAAGCCATAATAGAAACATCATTTCCACGGTTATTCGATATATTTAGTTTTTACCGAAGGCTGTGATATGAATGAAGATTGGCGTTAGGTACTGCCAATTATCGACGCACTGTTATAAACTATTCGGAGTTTTTCAATTCTCGCTCATTATACTAATGTCTTTAACCGATTATCAAAGCGCTATACTTCAACACATGGGAATACCTGTATTTGTTGTGAAATCGGATACCCACGAAGACATAGCCGAACAAGTGGTTAATCGAGTAGAGCCGGAATCTCAGTCTTCTGCTGCAACTAGCACCCCGCTGAATAAAGAAGAAAAACAAGCTAGGTTATCAGCACTGCGCAAAGTGATGGCGTCACCTTCGGATGAAGCGCCGCAGCAAAAAACTACCGTGGTTGAATCTGCGCCATCTGCACCTGAATTCTTGCCGCTGTCGGTATCAGAGCTCAACACCAGTAAAGCCATTATTGATGATATTATGAATGCGGCTTTGGATTGTGGAGTTAGGTTTACCCGCGAGCAAATTGCAGTGGGCGAAACATTACAACTTACACAAACCCACTTGGTACTGCCTTGTATACCGTCTGAGTTAACCGCGACTCAAAAGAAATCGTTGTGGCAGGCGTTGTGCAATCGAGCTAATTCAACCCAGTAAATGAATATTCAGCTTATTAGCCAAAACATCGAAGACAATCAACTTCAGCAAGCACATGCATTGCATCAAAGTGCCCATGTGACTCCTTGGTCATTCAATACGTTTTGTGAAAGTACGCAAAAAACCTATTGCTGCTGGGTGGTTACACATAATGGTATCGTGCACGGCTATGCCATTGTTCAGTGTATTGCCGATGAAGCTACGTTAACTGATATTACGGTATCATCATCGCAAAGAGGCAAGGGGCTTGGTAAAGCGCTAGTGCAACACCTCATTAGTCATTGTGAAAATACTGGGGTTGAAAAGCTTTGGTTAGAAGTGCGGGCGTCAAATACCCCTGCAAAAGCGCTTTATGCGTCTCTGGGATTTGAACAAATCTCTACTCGAAAAGACTACTACGCTACTGAATTAGGCTGGGAAGACGCGGTAATAATGGGATTGAGTCTGAGTCAATAACCGATAAATATTCAATGTAATCCGCTATAACAAGCGAACGTATTCTTGTATAATCCCGCGCAATTTCTAAACTCGTATTAAAATTTCGGCACAGCATGATGTTGCTTGGTGCCGCTGTGCAGATTTATCTATGACAAATTCTCAATTGGCCACTGAAATTGCGTCGCGTCGTACCTTCGCAATTATTTCTCACCCGGATGCCGGTAAAACGACCATCACCGAAAAGGTCCTCCTTTTCGGTCGCGCGCTGCAAACCGCTGGTACGGTAAAGGGTAAAAAGTCAGGGCAACACGCTAAGTCCGACTGGATGGAAATGGAAAAAGAACGTGGTATCTCAGTGACTACCTCCGTGATGCAGTTCCCATACAGTAATCATCTGGTCAACCTTCTAGATACGCCGGGACACGAAGATTTCTCTGAAGATACTTATCGTACTCTTACCGCGGTTGACTCTTGTTTAATGGTTATAGACGCCGCCAAAGGTGTTGAGGACAGAACCCGTAAACTCATGGAAGTTACCCGTCTTCGCGACACGCCTATTATCACCTTTATGAATAAGCTGGACCGCGATATTCGTGACCCCATGGAATTGCTTGATGAAGTAGAAACTGAGCTAGATATTTTATGTGCACCTATCACATGGCCTATTGGCTGCGGAAAAAGCTTCAAAGGGGTGTACCACCTACATCGTGAAGAAACCATTTTGTATCATACCGGTCAGGGGCATACGATTCAGGATGTACGCATCATCAAAGGGTTGGATAATCCAGAGCTAGATGAAGCTGTTGGTTCAGACCTAGCGGAAACCCTTCGTGAAGAGCTTGAGCTTGTCACCGGTGCATCGAATGAGTTTGACCAAGAGTTGTTTTTAGATGGCCAACTAACACCGGTATTCTTTGGTACTGCATTGGGTAACTTTGGTGTAGACCATATGTTGGACGGCCTTGTTGAATGGGCACCTAAGCCTCAAGGTCGCGAGACCGACGCAGGTACAGTAGATGCAACGGACGAAAAGTTCAGTGGCTTTGTATTTAAGATTCAAGCCAACATGGATCCTAAACACCGTGACCGTATAGCGTTTTGCCGCATTGTGTCTGGTAAGTATGAAAAAGGCATGAAAATGCGCCATACGCGGATTGGCAAAGACGTGCGTATTTCTGATGCATTAACTTTCTTGGCCGGCGATCGTGCGCTGTTAGAAGAAGCTTACGCAGGCGATATTATTGGATTGCATAATCACGGCACTATCCGTATCGGCGATACCTTCACTGCGGGTGACTCTTATCGCTTCACTGGTATTCCTAACTTTGCACCAGAGCTGTTTAAGCGTATTCGCCTGAAAGATCCACTTAAGCAAAAGCAGTTGCTCAAAGGACTTATTCAGCTTTCAGAAGAAGGTGCGGTACAGGTTTTCCGTCCATTGGCCAACAATGACTTGATTGTAGGAGCCGTCGGTGTGCTTCAGTTTGACGTGGTTGTTGCTCGATTAAAAGCAGAATACAACGTTGATGCCATGTACGAGCACGTTAACGTTGCCACTGCACGCTGGGTTTATGGAAGTAACGAGAAAAAACTCGACGAATTCCGCCGAAAAGCAGAGCAAAACTTAGCGCTAGATGGTGGTGACAACCTTACCTACATAGCGCCCACCATGGTTAACTTGCAACTGTCGCAAGAACGTTACCCAGATATCGATTTCAAAAATACTCGCGAAAATTAAGACTAAGACAAACTATGAATATACACGCTCTATTGGTTAACCGTTTCAGTGAAGCTCTTGTAAAACTGGGTGTTGAGAACGCCCCTGTTCCTGTTGCGCGTAGTGCGCGACCAGAGTTTGGTGAATACCAATTTAATGGTGCTATGGCATTGGCAAAGCAGTTGCGCAAAAAGCCACGGGATATTGCAGAAGATATCTTAGCCGCAGTGAGTCTTGATGATATCGCGACTAAGTTAGAAGTTGCTGGTCCTGGTTTTATTAATATTCACATCAGCGATGCTTGGTTGAGCACAGCTTGTGAAGCCTCATTAGCCGATGCACGCATTGGTGTAAGTTCAGCGCCAGAACAAACTATCGTAGTTGATTATTCTTCGCCAAACTTAGCCAAAGAAATGCACGTTGGTCATTTGCGTACCACTATCATCGGTGATGCCGTGGTAAAAGTATTAGAGTTCCTTGGTCACAAGGTTATTCGTCAAAACCACATGGGTGATTGGGGAACACAATTCGGTATGCTGTTAGCGCACCTTTCCGACAAGCTCGCTCAAGAAGAAGTGGCTGAAACGGCATTGTCTGATTTAGAAGACTTTTACCGTGAAGCCAAAGTTCGCTTTGACGAAGAAGAGGGCTTTGCCGACAGAGCCCGAGACTATGTTGTAAAGCTTCAAGGTGGCGACGAACAATGTCTTGCCTTGTGGAAGCAGTTTATTGATGTATCGATTGCCCATTCCGAAGAAGTGTACGAGAAGCTTAATGTTAGCTTGAAGCGTGAAGATATTATGGGTGAGTCGGCCTACAATCCTGATCTGCCAAAGGTTATCGAAGATCTTCAGTCACAAAACTTAGCGGTTGAAGACCAAGGCGCACAGGTTGTTTTCATTCCTGAACTTGCTGATAAAGAGGGTAACCCTGGTGTATACATAGTGCAAAAATCAGGTGGTGGTTACCTATATTCAACTACCGACCTTGCGGCAATGCGATATCGCAGCGGTACCTTGAATGCAGACAGAACGCTTATACTGACCGATGCAAGACAAGCGTATCATTTCAAGCAAACCGAAATCGTTGGTCGTAAAGCAGGCTTTATGGCCGAAGCACAAACTTACGAGCATTGTCCGTTCGGTATGATGCTGGGCAGTGACGGAAAGCCATTTAAAACCCGTACTGGCGGTACAGTTAAGTTGGTTGAATTACTAGACGAAGCGGTGGAACGTGCTGGTAAATTGATTGCCGAACGCGACAACGACTTAAGTGAGCAAGAACTTGCCGATGTTGCCCGTATTGTGGGCATTGGCGCAGTAAAATATGCCGACTTAAGTAAAAACCGTACTACTGATTACATGTTCAACTGGGATACCATGTTGAGCTTTGAAGGCAACACAGCCCCGTATTTGCAGTACGCTTACACCCGTATTCAAAGTATTTTCAGAAAATCTGGGATCAGTGCTGAAAATCTGAATGTTGCGATTGTCATTGAAGATACAAAAGAGCATGCATTGGCAGTTCAATTGCTTCAATTTGAAGAGGTGATTGGCGTAGTGTCAAGAGAAGCTACTCCACACGTGCTATGCACCTACTTGTACGAGCTAGCAAGTGCCTTTATGAGCTTCTATGAGGCTTGTCCAATCTTAAAAGATGATGTGAGCGAACCTGTTCGCGATAGCCGTCTTTCATTGGCATTACTTACTGCAAATACCTTGAAACAAGGGCTAGGGTTGCTTGGTATTGAAACCCTAGAAAAGATGTAACTCAGCCAGTATGAAATGAGTGAGGTAAGCGGATCGCCGTTTACCTCACTTAATATGCAAAGTACATGAATGAACGGTGCTGTTGCTCAATTATTCTTTAAAGTAGAAAAAGTTAAGCTTGTTACCGTCTAAATCGCGAAAGTAACCAGCATAAAAGTTGTCACTCCTAAAACCTGGTTTTCCCTCATCAGTGGCACCCAAAGACATTGCTTTCTCATACAACGCGTCGACCTTTTCAGCAGAATCTACCTGCATAGCAACCATCACACCATTGCCAATTGTTGCGGCGTTTCCGTCAAAGGGTTTTGTTATTGAAATTGCAGGTTGATCTGGGCTGGCAGCCCAAGCAATAAAAGAATCATCTTCCATAAAGCGGCCTGCGCCAAGTTCGGCCAAAAGGGCATCATAAAATTCAGCACCTTTCGCTAAATCGTTTGTACCTAAGGTTACATAACCAATCATGAATCCATCCTCGCTGTTTGTTAATTAAGCACTCCTTCTTTTTGAGGAGTGAATTTTAATATAGTTAAATGCTGTATATTTGTACAGTATTTTATTGAAGGCGTAATTTAAACTCTTCACATTGGTCTTAAGGAGCTCTGAATACTGGGTTTGCGGTGCACTTATCTATTTTCGAGCAAGTGTTCCAATTAATGTGAAAACATATGGGGCTTATTGGTTGCTGAAGTTTACACTCGCGAAACCAGCTGGTGGAGTAATGCCTTGATTTTTTGCTGGGTTGACGTCAATTTATACCTCTAGACCTTCGTGTAAGATTCACTGTTAATAACTAGTCTAAAAGGTAAATTATGACCAAAATTCTCGCGTTTTCAGGAAGTACTCGTCGCGGTTCATTCAATCAAGCTATGGTAGAAGTGGCGGCCAAAGGCGCAGAAGAGGCTGGCGCACAAGTCACGGTTATCAATTTGGCCGATTATCCTATGCCGATTTTTAGCGAGGATCTCGAATCTGAATCGGGAATGCCAGAGCATGCATTAGCGTTTAAAAAACTGCTATTGGAGCATGATGGTTTTCTTATTGCCTCACCTGAATATAACTCCAGCTATCCGGCGGTATTAAAAAACGCTATCGACTGGGCTTCTCGAATGGCGGAAGGTGAAAAACCGCTTCAAGCATACAAAGGCAAAGCGGTGGGTATTATGGCGTCATCGCCCGGCGCCCTAGGTGGTTTGCGCGTACTCAGTGTGCTTCGCATGTTGCTGGGCAACATAGGAATGGTGGTGGCACCCAATCAAAAAGCGATTGGTAAAGCTCATGAGTTAGTTGACGCAAATGGCGTTGTGGTCGATGAAAAAACACTGACTCAGTTGAAAGCATTAGGTGCTGATACTGCTGAATTAGCGAAAAAGCTCACCGCATAATTTTGCCGAATTGACATATAAAGGCTACCCGTCAAGATACCAGCAAACCTCAGGGGTCGCCTTTCCATTCTTTCACGTTAAATAAGTGCCTTAAATTACACCTTCACCCTATCTAAATTTGGCTAAATTCGTTACTATCCGCGGTCTTATTTGATTCATCATGATAGCGGACTATGTTTGAAGTAAATCCCGTAATCAACGCTATAAAAGATATTCGTGAGCGCTCCGACGCGCTTAGGGGGTATCTTTGACTTTGATGCAAAGTCAGAGCGTTTGGAAGAAGTTAATCGTGAGCTAGAAAGCCCTGAGGTTTGGAACGAACCAGAGCGCGCTCAAGCCTTGGGTAAAGAAAAAGTTTCTCTAGAACAAGTGGTTGAAACTATTCACAAGCTAGACCAAGGCACGGAAGATGTTGAAGGCCTATTAGAGCTTGCTGTTGAAGCTGAAGACGAAGAAACCTTTAACGAGGCCGAGGCTGAACTTGATGGCTTGATAAAGCAACTCGAGACTCTGGAGTTTCGTCGTATGTTTTCTGGCCCTAACGACAGTTGTGTGGCTTACATCGATATCCAGTCAGGTTCAGGTGGTACTGAGGCGCAAGACTGGGCAAATATGCTACTTAGAATGTATTTGCGCTGGGGTGAAGCCCATGGCTTTAAGACCGAGCTTATTGAAGTTTCAGATGGTGACGTTGCAGGTATCAAAAGCGCGACTATTCGTATGGATGGCGAGTATGCCTTCGGTTGGCTGCGCACTGAAACGGGCGTTCACCGCTTGGTGAGAAAGTCTCCCTTTGATTCGGGCAATCGTCGTCATACGTCATTTTCGTCGGCGTTTGTTTATCCGGAAATTGATGACGACATTGATATCGACATCAATCCTGCTGATTTGCGAATTGACACTTACCGTGCGTCGGGCGCAGGTGGTCAGCACGTAAACAGAACTGACTCTGCTGTTCGTATAACCCACGAACCTACGGGTATAGTGGTACAGTGTCAGAACGATCGTTCGCAGCACAAGAATAAAGATCAGGCGATGAAGCAGTTAAAAGCTAAACTCTATGAGTTTGAACTGCAAAAACAAAACGCCGAAAAACAGGCGATGGAAGACAGTAAATCAGACATTGGATGGGGAAGCCAAATACGCTCTTACGTATTGGACGACTCCCGCATCAAAGATTTACGTACAGGCGTGGAAACACGTAATACACAAGCCGTGCTAGACGGTGACCTAGACAAATTTATCGAAGCCAGCCTTAAATCAGGGCTATAAACCGAACAAGTAAAGTGAAGGTTATGACAGACCAACAAACTGACGAAAATAAATTAATTGCCGAGCGTCGCGCTAAATTAAGCGCTATTCGTGAGCAGTGCCGTGCGAACGGCTTTCCTAATAGCTTCCGTCGTGAAAACTACGCGGAAGAACTTCAGGCTAAGTTCGGTGAACTCGACAAGGAAACTTTGCAAGAGCAAGACACTAAAGTGAGTATTGCCGGGCGTATTATGGCCAAACGTGGGCCTTTCATGTTGTTGCAAGACATGACAGGTCGCATTCAAGCCTATGCCGACAAAGACACACAAAAAGTATTAAAAGCGAAATACGGAGCTTTGGATATTGGTGACATCATTGGTGTGGCTGGTTCACTGCATAAGTCGGGTAAAGGCGATTTATACGTGAACATGGAGCAGTATGAATTGCTCACTAAGGCGCTGCGTCCGTTGCCAGAAAAGTTCCACGGTTTGAGTGACCAAGAAACTAAGTATCGTCAACGTTATGTGGATCTTATTACGAGTGAACAAACCCGTAAGACCTTTATGATCCGCAGTAAAATCGTTAACGGTATTCGCAATTACCTGACTGAGCGCGATTACTTAGAAGTAGAAACGCCAATGCTACAGGTGATTCCGGGTGGTGCAACGGCTAAGCCATTCGTAACACATCACAATGCTCTAGATATCGATATGTACTTGCGTATCGCGCCAGAGCTTTATCTTAAGCGCCTAGTGGTAGGTGGTTTTGAGCGTGTGTTCGAAATTAACCGCAACTTCCGCAACGAAGGTTTGTCGACCCGTCACAACCCTGAGTTCACCATGTTAGAGTTCTATCAGGCTTATGCAGATTACCGTGACTTGATGAACCTGACTGAAGATATGCTTCGCACCTTAGCGGAAGATATTCTTGGCACAACAATTATCAAGAATACGGCGAAAGACACTGACGGTAACGTGGTTTCGGAAGTTGAATACGATTTTGGCAAACCGTTTGACCGCTTGAGTATGGGCGAGGCCATTCTTAAATACTGGCCAGAAGCTAATGAAGCAGCAATTCGCGATCCAGAAGCACATCTAGATGAGCTTAAGGCGATGGCCAAGCAGCTTCACATCAAAGAGCCTGAAGTCGATGGTATTTGGGGCGCTGGTAAGTACCTATGTGAAATCTTTGAAGCGACTGCTGAAGAGAAGTTAGAGCAACCGACCTTTATTACCGAGTATCCGTGGGAAGTTTCGCCACTGGCTCGTCGTAACGACGACAACCCGTTCATTACTGATCGTTTTGAGTTCTTCGTGGGTGGTCGCGAGCTAGCCAATGGATTCAGCGAGCTTAACGATTCAGAAGACCAAGCAAAGCGTTTTGCTAAGCAAGTTGAAGAAAAAGACGCTGGTGACGACGAAGCGATGCACTTCGACGACGATTATATTCGCGCTCTTGAGTATGGTCTTCCGCCAACGGCAGGTGAGGGTATTGGTATCGATCGCTTAGCGATGTTGTTCACAGACAGTTCAACCATCAAAGACGTTATCTTGTTCCCGCACATGAAGCCTCAGACTTCACAAGAGTCTGACGCAGAATAAGCGTTTCGAAAAAGCGAGACAATCACACACAAAGCCGCCGAGATTACATATATGTAGGCTCGGTACTGGTATCCCTACTAGTAACGCTTTGCTCAGTGCTTGTCTCGCTTTTTTATCGACTCCACATCAATCAGATTTTGCCTGTGTGGTTAAAGACTTAGGTTACATTGTAAGTATTGGTCGAGACTGATTAGAAGGTGGAGACCATCAATCGCAAAGACGCCGTAAATACGTCCATGTAGGCTCTGCGCTGGCATCCATGCCAGCGAAGCTTTGCTCATTGAAGGCCTCCACCTTCTATAAATTTACCGAAACGTCTAGCTTTTAGTTAACCTACTATGGACGAAGCTATCAACAACGTCTTTGCGTTTATTCACCCTCACCTTCAAAGCGGTATCAACTTACGAGCTTCTTCACCTTTTCGACCATGAGTGTATTCAATGGTACGTCGATACCTTTTTTGCCTGCCAGTGAGACAATGTAGCCGTTGATGGCGTCTATTTCGGTACGGCGTTTATTGGCAACGTCTTGGTGCATGCTTGAAAAGTTGTTGGCTGTTTGTTTTGCAACTTGCCTTACTAGTGCAATGAGTGCTTCTTTTGTAAGGTTTATTCCGTGAGCATTGGCTACCTGTGAGGTTTCGTCACATAGCCCTTCAATAGTTTCAGTAAACTCTGTTTGTAAAAGATGGCCGTTATTGCAGTTGTTAATAGCAGTAAGTGGGTTTATGGCTATATTCACTGCGAGCTTTTTCCACAAAGCGGTTTGAATATCAGCTACTTGCTGAACAGGGGGAAATGCCAGTTCAAAGAGTTCTACAATGGACTTTTCTAATGCTACATAATTGCTGTCTTTTCGAAGGTGAGGGGCTAGCCCCATCATGGTTGACCCTATGCCTGTATAGACAACACTAGAGCTATCCGCTTTATACGCCCCGTGGCTGGTAGTTGCTAAGATGACAGGGTGAGTATCACCAAGAATATCTCTCGCTTGTTCAAGACCGCCCATGCCATTGTGTAATAACACAACTGGTGTACTCGACGATAAATAGGGTTTCCATGCAGCAAACGCATCTCTCAATTGATAAACCTTGAGCGGTAGCACCAGAATGTCATTTTCTGTCAGGAATTTAGGTGCTGCGTTGCAGTTGGTAAGCCTTACTTGCTCGCCATCTATCCACGTAACATTCAGTGAACACTGTCTTACGTTTCTTGGATACATGGAGTAGTCAAGGCCGTTGCGATTTGCTCCTGCCGCCAACAAACTTCCAATGGCTCCATTGCCCAGAATATGAAGGTGGTACATGGCGCTTAGCTACTTTTGGCTGAAAATTTGGGAAGAATATCATCAGAGCCACAAACTTTGGCAAGTAACGATGGAGCAATAGTTGGCCATGAAAGCTTGTCTGGTTCACTAATTTTTGATGTCCATTGCTCGAACTCACTGGTGGCAAAGTGCAGACCAGAGTCGGGTTTTGCAGTTACACAAATAGTGTCATCTTCTAAGGGAATCGACAGTCGCCACGCGTGCAGATACATGCGGTCTGACGATGTACCGTTATAGTGTGTGTCCCCCAATATGGGTGCGCCTAGGCTTTTTAGAGCAACACGGATTTGGTGTGTTTTACCGGTCAGCGGTTTCACTAATGTTGCTCGAATACCAGGTGTTAGGCCGTAACTAAAGAACTGGGTTACCGCCGGGTTTTCTTTTGTCTTCGTCAGTATGTGTTGCCCGCGACGTCTATTTTTCATGTCGCCCACTATCGTACCTTGTTTTTTTTGGGGCTTAGCGTCGGTCAAGGCTAAGTAGTATTTACTTACCGTGCGCTTAGTAAAGGCTTCACCAATAGCAGCCGCAGCTAGGCTAGTTTTAGCCAAACACAAACAGCCTGACGTGTCGGTATCTAGCCTGTGACACAAGAAAAGCTCGGAAGTCTTCAGTTGTGATTTTAGCAGCGAAACTATTCCTCGTTCGCTGTCGTGCATGGGCACACCGGCAGGTTTGTTGACAACAACCAAATGGCTGTTGTCGAAAAGTACAGGGACATGAATCACTAAGATTGTTCT
>JALUXV010000116.1 GCA_027013165.1 Alteromonadaceae bacterium | reverse complement strand
ACAGTGCTGCTGCTGTCATCCAGCCGGCTGTACCTCCACCTAAGATAACCACATTATTAATTTTGCTTTGATTTGTCATAGTCTACCTATTTAATGCATTAAGTAGTTTTGTGCGCAGTTGCATAGCTTGCTTTTCATCTATGCCGCCAAGTGCACCTTTTAGTTTGTCTGGGATGTGGTCGAAGGATTCATCACTAAAAATGTAGTAGTCGAACAGGGTTTTCCACGCATTTTTTTGTGCTTTCGGTAAGTCCCTCAAGGTCAACAAGGCTGCGTCGAGTGCAACTTGCGGAGAGGGAATATGGTTAGGTGTTGGTTTCCACCAATAGTTAACAAGTACGTTGAAGGACGACAATGCATTCACTTCATGCCACCACATACTCGGAATAAACAAGACATCTCCGGGGGCAAGCGTTGTTGTGTAGCTATTCCTCAGTGCGTTTTGATATTTTGGGAAGGCTTGATAATTCGGTTGTTTACCGTCAACCAAACTAATAGCAGGTCCGCCGGGGGTAGGAGATAGTGGACCCACATACAAATTTGACAGCTGATCAGGAGGAAACAACCTAAACGTGCGCTCGCCGGCTACACAACAAGCAAAGTTATTCGGGTAATCAAAGTGAGCGGCAACTTGAGTTTGGTTCCCGAGCCAAAGGTTGGCTGAAATGCCCGATGGTGGAATACCAAAATTCATGGAGTTACTTTGCTTAAACCCGGGAAAATGGCGCTCTAGATTTGTTGAACCCATGTATATTCCATCGCCAGAGAGAGAGTCAGCTATGTTGTTTAATTGCTTAAATACCTCCACGAGTGGATGCATGTCACGAGTGAAGTTCATTCCTTCAAAGTCTTTTTGGTAAAAAATACGTCCGTTTTCGCTGGGGGGTGTTTGGTAGGTTAGCACTGGATGATCAGCGCTATAGGCGAGAAGAAGCGCCTGAATACTTTCGGTTGATTGGTTAGCCGCAATAACGGATGGCCAGTCAGACACAGCATTTCTAATAACTACTGGCGTGTCACTTTTCTTTGCCAATATCTCCAGCGTATTGGCGTTTGGATGAGTTATTTCCTCACAGGCGTTCATTACAGCGCTTCTTTAGTTATATTCCTTTTGTTGTTTTCGTTGAATAAGTGGGCCTAAGTTAGCCATTGCGGCAATACAAAAATAGGCGGCTTGCAAATAACCTTTTTTAGCTAAAGATTCGAGTGCATCACCATTAAGGTTGTTAAGTTTCTCTTCGTTAATAGTCATAAATCCCGTTAATCGCGTGCTTTCCTCGCTATTAACGTTGAATTCAATATTTACGCTTTCAAGTAATTCGGCGTCAAACAGGGCTTTTCCAAAAGCGAGTGTGTCTGGGCGCTCGGTCGCTAAACGATGTAAGTTATCTAAAATGTGTACTAGATAATCACTATGGCCGCCGTGGGGCAAAAACAGTGGTAAACCCTCTATGGTATTCACTCTTGGGTCCTCCAAATCCACTGAGACAACTTGATTCATCTCTACCGAGCTGTCCTGCTGATGACCAATTTTAAAAGGCCCTTTAGCAATGATGGCGGGAATAAAATGATTAGACCATCCTGATTCATTGATAAACAAGTTTTCGTTCTTCTCAAAACCAAATATTGCCATGGGTTCTGGCGATGATTCATTCGGTGAACGATAGAAGAGTATAGGGTAGTCTTGAACGGCTGCACGCAACTCACTAAGTGTGAGTGCGGCGCACATGTGGTGGTTGTCATGCTCGGCAAGACGTTGGTCGGCAACCGTAAGCGTATTGTGCTCAACATTGTTGAGTATTGCATGGTTAGACATAAACTGCGTGTCCTCTTTTGCTTAAAAGGGCGCGACCACTCTGGTGGTCATGCCCTGTTCATTACAAAGCGTTAGAACTTGTATCTTGCACTAATCGCGTAGCGTGCACTTTGTTCTGCGGCATAGATAATCATATCTTCACCACGTGCGTGAACACGGCGATCTTCTTCAGTGATATTGATACCTTCTAAGGCTATGGTTAGGTTTTCGTTGACTTCATAGCTTACGTTTACGTCCAGCTGTCCATAAGCTTCTGTATAGGCTGGTTCTTGCTGGTTGTTTCCACCAGTCGTTGAGCTTAAGAACTTATCACGCCAGTTGTAGGCAATTCTTACTTGGAAGCCATCTTTTTCATAAAAAGCGACAAAGTTGGCAGAGTCACTTAAGCCTGGGATAACAAATTGATCTTGGTTGATCTTAGTATTGTCATACTCTCCATCGCCATCTACTGTGGTGTAGTTAGCCATGATGCCAAACCCTGTGTCACCAAACATATGCTGCAATGCAATCTCGAACCCATCAATGCTAAAGTCTTCAGCGTTTACAGGTACTGTAACGCGGTACGTTAGCGGATCGTAACCGCCCGCTGAAGGGGCAACTACGTTACCATTTGCGTCCAACCAACCCTGAGCAATGTAGTAGTTGCGGATTTCTTGGGCGGCGTTCGTTGGGTCAACCACAGCAGCTTGTGCTTCAGCTAGTCGCGCACCAGAGGCTGGGTTGACTAAGTCAGGGTAAATAACCTGAGTGGTAACACTTGTTCCAACAAAGTTCTCAACATCCTTGGTGTAGTAGCCGATTGACGCGTAACTGCCTTCGTCGTAGTAATACTCGAGCGACAAGTCGATATTGTCTGACACGAAAGGCAATAGTGTAGGATCACCACCAGAGGCAGACGTGAACTCAAATGCGCGAGCTTGGCTACCCGCCGGCGAACCACCTGCTTGCAAGTCGTCGTAATTGGGTCGTGCTAAGGTTTTGCTGTAAGAGGCACGTACAACAACGTCGTCGGTTACGTCTAATTGAAAGTCAATATTTGGAAGTAGCTCGTCGTAGTCACCTTCACCTACTTGGAATATCCCGCCGTCTTGTGACAATTGAAGTTCGTTAGGTGAACCCCACACCACTGACGTGAAGTTAGGCAGTAACGAATTCGCTGTGACATCGGTCGATTCGTGACGTAAACCAATGTTCATGCGAGCAGGCATATCACCAAGATCAAATTCTAAGTTGGCTTGTACAAAAAAGGCGAGTTGTTCTTCCTCTAAGCGTAAATCAACTGAATACTCTGGATTCGCACAGAGCGTACCAGGAGTACAGCCAGTAAATACGTTGTTTGGAAGGCCTGGATTATTTAGGTAAAGATTCGCATAGTCTGAGTTAAACTGATTAAAGTCCACCCATACCATTTGACCGTCGATACCAATGTTAGCTGGACCTGGAATGTCGGTAAGATCTGCAACGGTAAATGCATCGTCGCTAAAGTTGTTGTCGCCATCACCATCCGGCGCGTTCCAACCGCCACCTGTAGTTTCACCGGTGTAACCAATACCACCCCAGTTTCCGGCTTCGTTTAAGCTGTATGCGGTGCGGTTATTCATGGTTTGGTGAGCTACACCAAAATCAATACTCGCAACAATACCGTCATCAAAAACGTACTCACCGGTTAGCTGGTACTGTTCAATTTCTGTTTCCATATAGCCGTTACGGAAGCTGGTACCCGAACCAATAATAGAGCCGGGGTCAATAGTGGTGTTTCCGTTGTTGTTAACTGTACCCGAGAACACAGGAATGTTTTGACCAAAATCCACGGTCGTGATGTTGTCGCCACCGCGACGGAAAATACCTGCGGTAATGATGTTGTTACTTCCCAAATGAGTGTCTGGGCTTGCTTCAGCGGTGGAGTTGTGCGCATCAAACTCGAGTGACAAGTTATCAGTTACTACCCATTCAAGGTTTAAACCAACAGAGTCAGTCTCGTTGGTGTTCTCCCAGTAACCTACACCAAATCCGTAGTCACAACAGTCTTTGTTTGTAAGCACCAGTGGTGATACAACACCGTTTGCATCTACTTCACCAAAAGTAGTGCCGCCGTAGTTGCCGCTGCCAAACCAAGCAGACAGTTCTTGGCGACCGACTTCTTGCTCAAATTTGGCCATGGTGTAGTCAAGTGTTGCAGTGAAGGTATAGGTTGGGGCGTACTGAAGCGTTAACTGTGCGTTGGTACGAGTGCGGCTAAAGTCTTCAAAGCGGTACATGAAGTTTTGTGGCGCGCCCATGATAACTGTGCCTGTACCAGCGTCATAGATTTCATCGCCAAGACCATCATTTATCTGACCGGTAACAAAACTTGAATTCCAGCCAGATGAGACTTATGCTGAGGGTTGGTAGTTGTCTCTAGTTGAGCGACTGGCGACTACTGAAATACCGATAGTATCGTCAGCAAAAGTGTTGCTGTAGATACCAGAGATTTCAGGGGTAATGTCGTCGCCGATACGGGTATCGTCCATGATTCCCTTGATACCAACGTTTGCTAATAGCCCTGGGTTGCCGAGTGGCTTGTGCGAGAGGATGTTTATAGTTGCACCAATACCACCAGTGGTAACGTTAGCTTTACCTGTTTTATAAACTTCAATACCAGCTACAGATTCTGCGGCTAGGTTGGCAAAGTCGAAAGAACGAGAGTTGTTGGCCGAGGTTTCATTCAAGTTGGCCGACGGCATTTGACGGCCGTTAAGAGTAATAAGGTTGAATTCCGGACCCCATCCACGAACGGTTACACGAGAACCCTCATTATTTTGACGGTCAATTGAAACACCTGTAATACGTTGAAGTGACTCCGCTAGGTTGGTGTCTGGAAATTTACCTATGTCTTCCGCTGATATTGCATCTACAACACCACTAGATGAACGTTTAACGTCCATTGACTTAACTAAACTGCCGCGAATACCAGAAACCTCGATGACCTCAACCATATCATCCGGTGGTGGTGTTTCTGCTTCTTGTGCATAACTGTGCCCACCAATTACCGAGGCTATTGTTAGCGCTAACATTTTTGGCTTGAAGCGATAATGCGTTTTCATTTTAATTTTCTCCGTGTTTGCGTAATAAGACAAAACGAGATTGTTGTTTATGACGGTGCGTCCCACCAGGGCAAGATCACGAACATTTATTGACCAACTGAGTTAACAATAGATATTACAACTGGACGAAATATAGTGACTGTGATCTTATACTCTCTTTTGCGGAGAGAGTCATGGGTACAGGTGCATTTGAACAGCTTTTTAGTGAGTTAGAAGATCCTCGTCAATCAGCTAAGGTGGCGCATTTATTCACTGATATTTTATTCCTTGTTGTGTGTGCTTCCATCGCTGGTGCCAAAGGCTGGGAAGACATCGAAGATTTTGGTGATTTACACTTTGACTGGTTCCGCGAGAAAGGGCTATTCAAGAATGGATTGCCCGTTCATGACACGATTGCTCGTGTGATATCAAGAGTCGATAGCGAACAATTCCAGCGTTGCTTTATAGGTTGGATGCAGTCAGTCGCGGATTTATCCGACGGGCAGCTAATTGCGATTGATGGTAAGCGGCTTTGTGGTTCATACAATCGTGAAGACCGGCAATCAGCTATCCATATGGTGAATGCGTTTGCAGCCGAAAATAATGTGGTACTGGGGCAAATTAAGACCCAGAGTAAGTCGAATGAGATCACAGCCATTCCAGCCTTACTGAACCTGCTGGATATCAAGGGTTGCTTGATATCAATAGATGCGATGGGCTGTCAAACTACTATTGCGGAGAAGATTATAGAGAGCGGTGGTGATTACCTTCTGGCCCTAAAAGGTAATCAAAAGGAACTTCATGATGCCGTGCGCAATGAGCTTGTGGGTGCCATAAACCAGGAAGTCATTTGCCTGGAGAAACATCATGGACGAGGCGAAGCGAGAGCGTACCATGTTATGGATGCGGCATCGTTAGTGAATAGGTTCCCTGAATGGAAAGGGCTGAAAACAATAGGCGTTACGCTAAGCTATCGTCAACCAAAAAACGGTAAGGAATCTTTGGAATACCGGTACTACATTAGCTCAGCCGCTTTGACCAAAGCACGCTTCGCCAATGCCGTGCGAAGTCATTGGGCAGTAGAAAACAGTCTTCATTGGGTCCTTGATGTCTCGATGAAAGAAGATGACTGTCAGATATATCGTGGCAATGCCGCCGAAATCCTGTCGGGGGCGAGGAAACTTGCCTTGAACATGCTTCGCGCGGAGACAACCAGAAAAGTGAGTGTGCCACGGAAACAGAAGCGTGCGCATGGCAGCACTGATTATTTGGAAAAGGTGTTAGCGGCGGGTTTGGTAGCGTTGAACGATATTTGAACGTTCATGCTCTCACCCTGGATTAGACCACTTCAACCATCTTTAGTGAAATAGGAATTCAATTTAATTGCCACTGCCAGAACTGTAATACACAGGATCACCATTTTTAGAGTTAATGTTTGCATATACGTTATCTCTTAAATAGTTTGGCGAAAAAGTGAAAACTGTAAAAATAACTGAAGGACGTCAGGAGTAAAGTAATAACGTAAATACAAAAGTCTGGCACACTCATAGTAGTGGCCCATCTACTTCCAATAATTTGTTCGGGAAGCAGTGTAGGGGCTGCGATTATTATGGACAAGCTAGGCACGATAATACTTAAAATCCCGAACACTATTAGGTATGTTTTAGGTGAAAATTTGTAGTATACCAGCAACCCAAACAAAAGATTGGAGGCGGATAATAATGCCAGCGATATGGCTATGGGGATGGAAATTGAATGATGCCTATTGACAAACATGTCATAGGCAAACAAAAAACAAATCGAAATAATAATGTAAAAAATTAAACTTAGTAAGAAAGCACTAGTGGTTTTTAGCATGATTAATATTCCTTTATAAAACATCAAAAAATTATGTTAATTAACGAATTTTATTCGGTATAACAGATTCGTTGTAACTGCCATTTAGTAAAAATTTATTCGAAGTGATCCTCGAGTTCGAGCATAACGCCGCGATAAGCTGCATTTAAAGTGTAGCGCATTTTTGTGTGATAATGAGCGCAGCGAATACACAAAAAGGCGCGGAGCTTTAAATGTCCGCTTGATTGCCTTGTTATGCGACTGCAAAATACACCTTAAAAATACCTGTTGTGGAGCACGCGCGGAACCCGATTTGAACAGTGCGTGTTGGTTGTACAACTTACCAAGCGCAAGAACATGAAGGTTGCTAGCCAACTTGAACAAACACGCCAAAGAAAAAAACGATAACTTAAACAACACGACACCCTGTCTTATAAACGTGGATAGTGAACAAAGCTTACCCTACAATGCCCAGTGAAGCCAACGACGCTTTAATAAAAAACGCGCCATTGAACCGCGAGCCGCGTAAGCCAAACCCGCTTACTGATAATGGCGGGCTCACTTATAAAACCACCGTTGTTTGTGACTGCCAAGATACACGATAAAAACACTGCCCTACTTTGACAAAGTTGGTTGGGGCTCAGAAGCATAACACTAAGCTAAGGGGCAAATACACAATGCGAAAATCGCGAAGCCGCATTGTGTATTTGTCCCAGCAGCCCGCGCAGCGGGATGCGACTTGAGCGTTTTGTTAGGCGTACAACTGAACGCACGCGGCACTGCCGCCACAAATTGCCAAACAAACCGCAGATTTAAAATTGATAAAACCAAGATAAAACAACCTTGTACGAAATGCTAGATGTAACGATTTAGCAAGAGTGAAAACACGATCTGAACAAACTGCTGATGTTTGATTGGCGACGAAATTCTAAACGACCTAGCGAAACAACCTTTTGGCTGGAATGTCACGAACGAACTGACAAAATGATTTTGTAGGGAACAACCGCCTAACAATACTATTATCAGGAAAAATTCCTCTCTACAAACAGGAATACTTCCTCCTATCACTCAAAAATTCCTTTCCAAGCCAATCAACTTCACGAAAAGGAATTATTCCGTCTTTCAAACCAGCTTAAACACGGAACTTTTCCGTATATCACCCAAAAATTTCTCAACCAATCCCACTTTATATTATAAAAACAACAAGATAAATCAAAAACCCCTCACTCTCCCAACACATCTCATATCACCTATACTTTCGCTTGGTGTAATCCCATAAAGATTGAGCGGCGACCGATAGCTCTTTGTGGGCTAGCTTTATCATACCTACTGATTTGATGAGTGGGTCTTCATTAATGGTAAGTGATACCAACCCCAGCTTTTTCATGTTGGGTACGCTCAACGATGGCATTACCGCAATACCAAGGCCTTGTTGTATTAACTGACCCAAAGTGCCCAACTGGCCAGTTTCGGCAACAATACGTGGCTCGCCATATTGGCCAAGGTGTTCATCTGTCCACTGCCTGACTGCCGATCCCCTGTTCATAATCACAAAAGGGTGTTGTAGGCAGTTGTGCCAGTTAACATTTTTTTTGTTTGCGAGTGGGTGTTCTGAATTCACAATCACCACAAAGGCGTCGTCGAACAAGGGTAAAAAGTCTATACCTTCTTTACGTTGGGGCTCAAAGGTAAAGCCCACTTCGGCACCGCCGTCTAATACGGTTTCGACTGCTCGTTCCATTACCACATCGAATATGCGAAGCCGTATATTTGGGTGGCGTGTATTGTAGGCTTTTAGAAGATTAGGAAGCTTAGATTCCGCAAATGAAGGCATTGCGGCTATGTGAAGTTTGCCCTGCTCCATTGAAAACAAGTTTTGAATGTCGTTAAAGGTGTCTTCCCAGTCTTGGAGAAGCCTGATGGCGTTTGGTAACAAGCTTTGCCCTTCAGGGGTTAGTTCAACCCGCCTTGTTGAACGTGAAAATAGCTTGCCCCCCAGTTCACTTTCCATCTTTTTAATAGCAGAAGACAGCGCCGGCTGGGTTAAGTGCAAACGGCCAGCAGCATCGGCAAAGGTGGTCGATTTCGCTACCTGTACGAATGCTCGTAAGTTTTTATGGGAAATGTTCACTTATGCCTCCTAATGCTACTCTTATCTACTTTCATGTTTTCCATTAACCATTAATAAACTCTATTTATTAATAACGCAATTTATTCAATTTTACATATTTACTAAGGTCGGCAATACTAATTTTTGAACAATGTAGTAGCAACCAATGACAACTTTTGTACAGGAGACCCTCATGTCAGGTTTCGACAAAGTAGTAAGTAGCTATTCCGAAGCAATGGAAGGGTTACAAGATGGAATGACAATCATAGCCGGTGGCTTTGGTTTATGTGGTATTCCAGAAGGACTTATCGCTCAAATCAAAACCATGGGTACCCGCAATCTTACCGTGGTATCTAACAACTGTGGCGTTGATGATTTTGGCCTAGGTATTCTTTTAGAAGACAAGCAGATTTCGAAAATGGTGTCTTCTTACGTGGGCGAAAATGCACTTTTTGAACAGCAGCTATTGAGCGGTGAACTTGAAGTCGAACTTACGCCTCAAGGTACTCTAGCGGAAAAAATGCGCGCTGGCGGTGCTGGTATTCCAGCCTTCTACACTGCTACCGGTTACGGTACACCCGTAGGTGAAGGAAAAGAAACGAAAGTATTCGACGGTAGACCGTATATTTTGGAAGAATCTATTCGCGGTGATTTTGCTATTGTTCGCGCGTGGAAAGCCGATAAATATGGCAACTGTATTTACCGTCATACCGCGCAAAACTTCAACCCGATGGCGGCTACTGCTGGCAAAATTACCGTGGTTGAAGCAGAAGAAATTGTTGAGCCTAGTGAGCTAGAGCCAAGTCAAATTCATACACCGGGTATTTATGTCAACCGAGTAATTCAAGGTAGCTTCGAAAAACGTATTGAACGCAGAGTAGTTGCGAAGGAGGCTTAATAATGGCGCTAACCAGAGATCAAATAGCTAAACGCGTAGCAAAAGAATTTAAAGACGGCGATTACGTTAATCTAGGTATTGGTATCCCTACCCTGGCAGCTAACTTTGTGCCAAAGGGTATTAGCGTAATGCTTCAATCTGAAAACGGTTTGCTGGGTATGGGGCCAAACCCAACAGAAGCACAGCTCGATGCCGATATGATTAATGCCGGCAAAGAAACCGTTACTGCCATTACCGGTGCGTCTATTTTTAGTTCTGCCGAAAGCTTTGCCATGATCCGTGGTGGTCACGTTGACTTTACCGTACTAGGTGCATTTGAGGTAGATGTACAAGGAAACATTGCGTCTTGGATGATCCCAGGCAAGCTTATTAAAGGTATGGGCGGTGCAATGGACTTAGTAGCAGGTGCGAAAAACATAATTGTTACCATGACCCACACCGACAAACACGGTAACCCGAAGCTGCTACAAGAATGCACCTTGCCGCTCACTGGCGTAAATTGCATTACTAGTATCATTACCGATTTAGCAGTAATGGAAGTTAGCAACGGCGCATTTGTACTGAAAGAACGCGCTCCAGGCGTGTCTGTGGAAGAAATTGTTGAAAAAACCGGCGCCGAGGTAGTTTACAGCGGCGATATTCCAGAGATGACCTTTTAGTTCCGTTTAAAACCTATACAAACGCTAAGAGGCAGGATCTTCCTGCCTCTTCCTTTCTTTCAAACACCTCTTTCACCTTTCATCTTCATGGGCTTTGGGCGATAATATACGGCGTATTATTTATGAGGCTTCATCTTGCGAGTTACAGACCTACCCGTCAATCACAAAATCATCGACAAGCTTTCTGTTAAAGGCATTGTTGAACTTACTGAAATTCAGGAAAACACCATTCTTCCAGCCCTTCAAGGCAAAGACGTTATTGCGTCTTCTAAGACTGGCTCGGGAAAAACCTTTGCGTTTTTGGTACCTGCAATTCAGCGTTTAATGTCACAAAAGCCATTGTCTCGACGGGATCCACGGTGTTTGATCTTAGCGCCTACGCGCGAGCTTGCTAAACAAGTATTTTTAGAGGCCAAATCACTAACCTCTGGGCTTCAATTACACTGTGCTTTAGTTGTGGGTGGTGAGAACTACAATGACCAAGTAAAAGCCTTGCGCAGAAACCCGCACATTATTGTAGGTACTGCGGGTCGTGTGGCCGATCATTTAAAAGACAAAACTGTATTTTTAAACGGCTTAGAATTACTGATTTTTGATGAAGCTGATCGCATGTTTGATCTTGGCTTTGCTCCCCAACTCAATATGATCAATGGTTTTGCCGACCACAGAAAACGTCAAACCATGCTGTTCTCGGCAACCCTAGATAACATTGAACTTAACCATATGACGCAAAAGCTCACCCAAGGTGCTGTACGCGTGGCTATTGGTGAGTCTACTCAAATACACGGTGATATCTCGCAGCAGTGTTACTTTGCCGATAACATCGAACATAAAGATAAGCTACTTCACGCTATTCTAAGTGCGAGTGAATACAACCAAGCGATAGTGTTTACAGCTACCCGAGATGATACCGACCGCCTTGCGGCTTTGCTCAACGAACACAATCTTGAGGCCATTGGCTTGCGCGGAGATCTACCACAAAACCAACGTTCGTCAATTATGAGTGAGTTTGCTCGGGGCCAACATTCGGTGTTGGTGACCACAGATGTGGCTTCTCGTGGCTTAGATCTTCAAAAAATTGGCCTAGTAATTAACTTTGATTTGCCCAAACAAGCCGATGAATACATTCACCGCATAGGTAGAACGGGCCGTGCTGGCCAACAAGGTGATGCGGTTTCTTTGGTGGGCCCCCGCGACTGGAACAGTTTTGAGCAAATTAAACAACACCTGAAGTATGCGGTTGAATGTAGCGCCCACCCCGAGTTTCCTGCTGAGTTTAAAGGTTTTGCACCTAAAAAGACTCGCGGTAAAGCAGCGCAAACGAAACGTTCAAATAAAGGCAGTAACGAGCAGAGAGCCAAGCAGCCAATAGTTCAGAAACGAGTGAATACTCTGGAAGGTAAAGATATTGGCATGGTGCCGGTGAAACGAAAGCCGCGACCCGCTGCTGATGTTTCAGACGACGAATAGCAACAAAAAAGCGAGCATCTGCTCGCTTTTTTAATCTTTGGGTGGCTTAGTATTCCCACCAACATTCTTGCCACCACGACAAGAACTCTTCGAAATCGATAAAACCGTCGTTGTTGCTATCGATGAGCTTAAAGCCCTCTTCAACATGACTGGCTTTAGTTTTAGGTGAAATTACGGTAAGTAAATCAATAAACTCACGTAAATCTATTTGACCATTTCCATCACGGTCGAAAAAACTGAAGTCTTTTTTAATCTCTTCAATTTTTGCTTCGGAAAGTTGGACGCTCACTGGCTCCCCTTACTACTTACTGGATGTAACGAGAAGTGTAACGCCCAACATGGTCAGTGTCTACGCTTTGTTTTCTTGTGCTTTAAGCGCACGTTCACGCTGCGCCCGTGCTTTTTCTTCACGCTTAGCTTCCATGGTATCACGAGCACCCGTACCAACGTGTTCTTCTTGACGAGCATTAGCCAGCTGTACTTGCTTTTCACGCTCTCTGAAGCGCGCAATTTGGTCTTCGGTGTGCGTGCCATAGCAATGAGGGCAGCTTACACCAGGCTCGTATTTATCGCTGAGCTTGTCTTCTGCGGTTATTGGTAAACGGCAAGCGTAACACTGGTCGTAGTGGCTCTTTTCAAGGTCGTGATTAACCGCTACGCGATTGTCGAATACAAAGCAGTCGCCTTCCCACAAAGATTCGTCTTTAGGCACATCTTCTAAATACTGAAGAATACCGCCTTCCAAGTGATACACCTCTTCAAAGCCCTGCTCTTTCATGTAGGCCGTAGACTTTTCACAACGAATGCCGCCCGTACAGAACATGGCAACTTTCTTGTTTTTCTTGGGGTCCATTTCCTTGGCTACGTAAGCAGGAAATTCTCGGAACGTATCAGTTTTAGGATTAATAGCGTGTTTGAACGTGCCTATTTCAATTTCGTAGTCGTTACGGGTATCTATTACGGTTACGTCTGGGTCACTGATTAGCGCGTTCCAGTCTTTGGGCTTTACATAAGTACCTACGGTTTTAAGTGGGTCGATACCTTCAACGCCCATGGTCACAATTTCTTTTTTCAGTTTTACTTTGGTGCGGTAAAACGGCTGTGTTTCGTGAAGTGACTCTTTATAAGAGATAGGATTAATGCGTTCATCAGCATTTAGATAAGCTAGAAGGCCGTCAATGCCCTCTCTAGTGCCTGAAACCGTACCGTTAATACCCTCGTTAGCAAGTAACAAAGTACCTTTTATGCCATGACTTTCCATGGCTTCAAGTAGCGGCTGGCGCATAGCTTCGTAGTTTTCAAGCGCGACAAATTTGTACATCGCGCAAACGATATATTGACTCATTGATTGTTCACCTTTGCTAGTTGGAACGTAAAACCAGTGCAAAATGCGGCGCGGAGTCTAGCAGAGGCCGTTGGATAAATCTAGGGGGCGGCAAGTAATGGGGATTGACGGGCTTGAGTAACCACTTCGTTTAACAAGGTGTTATCTTCTTCAATTTCGCTGCTTAATAACGCGTTTTGTCGTTTTTGCGTTGCTAGAGAGCAATTAGTCAGGACCTGTGAAGGAATGCGTGATGCATCATTCTTCATACTCAGTGGCAGCGGAAACATGGCATTGAACAATCGACGGCTTCCGTTATCGTGGCGATTCACCAGTTCATTAACGTGTGCCGCATTGTGCCAATCTAACGCTCCACATTCCAAAGGGACTTTTCGGTAGTGATTAGGGGCATCTGATTCAACCGCGTCATTGGTGGGCGACACCTTGGGTAGTATAGAAAGAGGCGACGATAAACTGCCCTCTTGCATTGCCAAATAGAGCACAAATTGCGCACGATTGCCCGCAGATTGACCAATCGCGCCCTGCCAATCCCATTTAATGGCATTATCAAGAGTGATTAGCTTTTCATCTTGCATATTTGTGCTTAAATAACAGTAACGTAAATAGGTTGTCGGCTACTTCCCTGAATTCTTAAGTGCTTGATAACCAGCTTATACAGAAATCGGCTTTTTACTGGTGTTTGTTTCTGTCTGTAAGCGGTAGAATGCCGTCAAGTCGGCGCTCTCTTTTAACGGATTTCAAATGAATTTTGCTAACAAGCAAGTATTGATCATTGAAGATCAACGCCCTTTCCTATTGCTTTTACGCGGTCTACTCAACGCGATGGGCGCTTCAAAAGTTGTAACCAAAGCAACGGCTGAACAAAGTATTTCTGAATGTAAGAAGAACAAGTTCGACATTATCCTTTGCGATTTGCACTTAGGGGTTAATAAAAAAAATGGCTTTGAGTTAATTGAAGAGCTTAGAGCGCGAAAGCTTATAAAACCCACCTGTATTTTTATAATAATTAGTGCCGATAGCGCCCGACCTGTAGTGTTGGGCTCACTAGAAAGAAGCCCAGACGACTATCTCATAAAACCGTTTTCACACGCTCAGTTAAAAACCCGTATTGTGCGCGCATGGCAACGACGACAGTTTTTAACCCCGGTATTCAAAGCCGTAGCAGAAGACAATTTTCTTAATGCGAAAACCGCCTGTTTAACGCTGTTACAAACGCCTTCTCATTACACAGGAAGTTGTGAAAAGCTACTTGTAGAGATTTGTTGGGAGCTTAAAGATTACCAACCCGCTTTAGACTTGTTGAAAAAATATGGCGAAGGACGCCCTATTATGTGGGCGCAAATAGCGTTAGCAAACACCCATCTGCTGCTTAAGCAACCACAGCAAGCGATTAAAATCATAAATGAAGTATTGACCAAACACAGATTCAGTGCCGATGCGCACGATATACTTGCTCAAGCCAACGACATGTTACAAGAGGGCAGCCTTGCCTTAAATGCGATAAAAACATCAATTAAACTTTCACCCTATTCTTTAAGTCGACACTTTATTGCATGTTCTATCGCTCAAAATAATAATGACTACATATTGGCTGCTGAATCCAGCAAAGCTATTTGGGACCTTTCCAAAAGAACAGTGCATCAAAACACTATGCATTGGTGTGGCTACATACGTAGCCTACTTAATGTTGCCGAACACACAGAAGAAAAAAATATAAAGAACCGTTACCAGCAAGAAGCACTGTTAGAACTGCAACGGGCAAAATTTGATGAACATTTACAACGAATAGCGTCAGACTTTGACTTTGAGATTTACAACGACATCATTCAAGCGAGATTAAATGCCATTGACGGGAAAATGCTTGATGCTAAAAAGAGTATTGCTCGTTCTCAGGCTGCAATTGAATTGAATTTTGGTGAGATACCAGCGGTATTTTTACCCGATAGCCTTAAAGTCATGTACGACATTGGCGAATTCGAAGAAGCACACGAGCTTAATCAGGTGGCTGAAAAAATTCCTCATGCGTTAGATCCAAATAGTCTATATTTAATTAAAAAAGAGCAAATGAGCGCCAAAGAAAAGCTTACTCATTATCAGCAGTTTAATAAACAAGGCATTGAGTTATACCAGCAAGGGCAATTTGAAAAAGCCCGTGACGCTTTTGGGCTGGCGCAACAGTTTGCTCCAGTGAATACAGGCGTTGCACTTAACTTGTTGCAGTGCCTGTTAAGAATTTTGGATAAAGGTAAAAAACCTGAACCTACACTGGTTACCGAATGCCGAAGAATACACAAATTGATTGACGATATGCCGTTAAAACGTCAACACCAAGAAAAGTACGACGCACTCCATAGCGAACTGATGACGTATATAGGGAAAAAATGAACACACGATCACTATTCACCATTGCAATAGCCAGTGCTGTTTTGGTTGGCTGTAACCACACACCTCCCTGTGAGGATATTCTTGAAGTTAATCGTCAAATGGCCATGTGCGAAGGTCTAGCTGAAACCATGACTGACAATCGCTACCCTCAACAAGCATTGTCTGCACGCAAGCGCTACGAATCTGAATGTGAGAACTTTCGATACTACCGCGATGAGTACGATACTATCTGTAAATCAGATAGAGTGGGTATTGGTGCCCCTGATAGAGTTCAAAGAGACGACTAGATCTTAATCGTGTACAAAAACCTAATATTTACGCTGTCGATCGTCATTGTTGTTGCTATATCTATTAGCTTCCCGTCTTTATTTTTGTCGATTGGTAATTTCAAGCTTACTGAGCTGATCGTACCGCTTTTGATGATTATTATGTTTGGTATGGGAACATCTGTAGGTATAGCCGATTTCACAAGAGTTGTGACTATGCCCAAGCAAGTGGGTATTGGCTTGATTTGTCAGTTTACCATTATGCCCTTTATTGGCGTTACCCTAGCAAAACTGTCTGGCCTTCCTCCGGAAGTAGCCGTAGGCATTATACTTGTGGGATGTTCACCAGGAGGGTTAGCGTCAAATGTAATGGCCTACATTTCGGGGGCTAACCTAGCACTTTCGCTAACACTGACGTCGTTTTCTACCTTACTTGCGCCTATTGTCACGCCATTGCTAATGTTGTTGCTCGCCGGAGAAGCTATCAACATTAACGCTATTGCCATGTTTTGGAGTATCACCAAAATCGTATTACTTCCTGTTGCCGCAGGCTTGCTGTTCAATCACTTTTTACATGGTAAATTTCCACTCGTCGACAAAAGTATGCCTATAATTTCAATGATAGGTATTGTGGTCATAATTGGCGTGATTACTGCTGCTGGCAGAGACACACTAGTTACCCTTGGCGCTTTGGTCATAGTGCTTATGGCGCTGCAAAATATACTGGGGCTAGTATTAGGTTATATAGCGGCGAAATTATGTAAGCTTGATGAAGCTTCTGCGAGAGCCATTGCGTTTGAAGTGGGAATGCAAAATTCAGGATTAGCATCGGGTATCGCTGTGCAAATGGGTAAAGTCGCTACCATGGGAATTGCACCGGCGATATTTGGGCCAGTAATGAACGTCAATGGCTCAATACTGGCATCTATCTGGAAGCGCTCAACGCCAAAAGCAAAGAATGACGATGTGCGCTAACCTTTTTAACTCATATAGTCCTCAACGTCTTCAATAACGTCGTCAATGTTCTCGATAAGCTCGTTGCGTTGTTTCACGGTTAAGGTATCGGCGAGTTTTACTACCATGGTAACCCAAACATGCCGGTTTTCTTCTCGGGCTTGTTTGTATTGTGGATCGCGATAGTTATCGGGCTGAACCATCAAGTTTCGCAAATCTTCAACAAAGTTAGGGTTAGTTGCCCTGCTAGCAAAAAGCTTTCTTGCTGCCTGCTGTGAATTACGTCGGTAATCAATCCAAAACTGCCCTGTTGCTTGTAGCTGTACTCCATAACTTTCCACAATATCAAGCTGCTCTGCTGATAAGTCACCCACTCGGCTCTCAATACTTTCAACTAAGCGCTCAATACGGCGTTCCTTGTTTTCCTTGGCTGTGCGGCCAGCGTATTCGTTGAGCTCTTCTTCCTCTTCTTGATTTTCTTTTTCAAAGGCGGCAAACAGCATAATAACTTGTTCATCGGTTAAGGTTACCGCCATATCCGCAAGTTGTGGTGCTAATTCAATGCGCAATCTGTCCCAATGGGTTCCCACTCTAATTACATGCTGTTCTATAACTTCGTAACTAAGATTGTCGCTTTGCACATCTTCACGTAACGCAGTAAGTTGAGAGTGGTACTGTGTTAACTCTTGTTCCTTGTGCCAGCGCAGCCACTCCTTTAAATATTTATCAAAGGTTGCTTCTTGGGCATCGTTCAACTCAATGTAGTCGTCAATATACCAATACACCAACCAATCTAGGTTCTTGTAGGCGAATTTGGATGAGCATGCAGTAATTAGCAATACACCCACTAAAACAATCAATTTCTTCATTTCAAGTCCTTTCAAATGACCAATGTGGCAAACATAAATCTTTCTACACTCAGTTGCGTTTTCACATACTTCGGACAAAACTATTCATTATATTGACCTACATCTAATCAAACGGTTCCCGTTAAACATTAGATCAGCTAGCATGAATTCGCTGTAGGCCTTAAAGGAACAATAATGTCTAAACGAGTTGCAGTACTAACCTCTGGTGGTGACGCTCCAGGAATGAACGCCTGTATCAGAGGCATAATATTAACCTGCGAAAAACTGGGTTACACACTATTCGGCTATAAACACGGATATAACGGACTACTGCAACAAGCGTATGTTCCCTTGTATTCAAGCAATACACATAATCTTAATCAACAAGGCGGAACTATACTTCACAGTGCACGATGTCTCGAGTTTAAAGAGACGGAAAGCGCAATTTTAGCCGCAAAGCACCTCGAT
>JALUXV010000115.1 GCA_027013165.1 Alteromonadaceae bacterium | reverse complement strand
TCTCACAGGTTGGATATGGGCAGACGACACCGCAGTGAGAAGTATGTTTCTTTCGGTCACCGGCGCGCCAGCAAATACGTTTGACGATGCGGCCGCTTCATACCGAGAGACTGGCGCAGTCTGGGCAAATGAATTCATCGATATTGATAGCGTGGGCGCAGATACAGGCTTGTTTGATGTCACCTTGGTGAGTGGCCAAAATTACTTTGTGTTTGGATTAACGCGAAGTTTAATCAACGGAGAGGCAGACCGCTCATACATTACTTACACTATTAACTCATCAATTCCAGACTACAATGTGGCGATAGTTGGGAATAACGTGGCGTTAAATGTAGCGCGTTCTCATACTGGGCACTGGTTGTATCAAGAGATAGCAGTGTCTGCACCCGTAAGTACACTCGGTTTGCTTTTAGTGTCGTTAATTGTCATGGTTATTCGACGAAAAAATAGTGATTTGGCTGTACAAATGAATCACCCAATTTGAGCTAATTCATATTTTGTCCACTCAGAACTTGTAAATTCAAATTTAAAATATTGTAGACAATTAACAGTTTTCTAAAATAGTATATTCATCCTCATTGGTTTGGAACATTACAAGAATGAATATACAGACAAAGAGCAGCGCGATACTTTCGCTCCCTCTCTGGTGCCTCAAAAGCAATATTTACTCAACTGGCAGGCTTTCCCCTCAGCTTTAGCTAATTGAATATCAGTTCACCCACACTTCAGCAAACTCGCAGAAATAATTCACCTTTCGTTCACCTTTGGCTTCTTACACTGTACCCAACTTTAAAAATGAAGTTTTAAACAAAAGGAAACGTTATGAAAACAATCTTGGCATCTCTATCACTTGTTGGCGCAATGACAATGGCGTCTTCAGCCTTCGCAGCACAAGATTACGACTTTGTACAATTGAATGGTGTGGTTAAATCTGAGTATTCAGATATTGATGAGTTTGACCTTAAGGGCTTTGAACTGCGTGGAAGCAAAAGCTTTGGCAGTAATTTTTTTGGTGAACTTCGCTATCGTGATTTAGACGACAGCTACTCGGGTGTTGATTTTGACGAATCACGTTGGAATGTGTCGCTTGGCTATGTCATCCCTATGTCGAACAAGGTTCACTTTGATGTGCGCGCCAATTACGGTGACATTGACGTTGAACTGAGTAATGGGAATGAAACCATTGGTTTTGATACCAAGTATTATGGTGTAAGTGGTTACGCACATTATGGCTTAACTCAAGATATCAATTTGTATGCTGGGTTGGAATTTCAGAAGCTTGATATTGATGAGGGCGATGATCAAAAAGCTTACCATTTGGGCGCAACCTATACTTTTGATGCCATAAGCTTGGGTACGGAATACGTTAAATACTCAGACAGCGATGCATTAAGTTTATTTGTGCGTTATTCGTTCTGATAATCAATGCCTATCATAATGAATAAAAAGCCAAACTGCTTGTCAGTTTGGCTTTTTAGTGTAGCGCTATTACATTGCCAACAACGAAGGGGCTACTGGGTGTCGAAAAACTTCAAGTTGCTACCGCCAGTATCTAATATCAGCTGTTATGAATTTGCCCGAGCGAGAAGGCCCGGGCAATGGCGGCTAAAACGTAATAACGGCTTTTACCGAGCCGTCAACTGACGAGGCGTCTACATAGCCAATAAGGCTTGGATTTTTAGACACAAGCTCAATGACTTCGGCATCACTGGCAACTTCTTGGGGTGGTGTACCCTTCCCAGTAAAGACGAGCTTTGACCAGTAAGCTTTAAGTTGGCTTGCAGATTTTCCTACCAAGTTTTCGTTGAAATAATTAGTGGCAGCACTTCCTTCTGACTGGTTAACTGCAATGGCTTGTGAGCCATCTGGGAAGGATTTGGCCTTGCCTAAAAATATACGAGTTATTGAAGAATCGTCTAGAGCACTTGCGTTTGACGGGTGAACAATAACCGCAATTTCTGCCATTGACGCAGAACTAAAAAGAGTCAGTAAAATAAAAGCTAGTGTTTTCATGACAAATATCCTCTAGAAAACCAAATCAACGCCAACGGTAAACACTCCCTGACTGTCGTCAGAAGGAAGATTATCTCGAAGCGAATATTCTTTGTAGGTGTAATCAAATTTTAGCGCTGCCGCCGGATTAAAGTCCCATCGGTATGTTACGCTGTGATTGTCATTTTCCACTTCAGCCAAGAACACGTCGTTAGCAACAAAATCTCTAGCTAACAGTGCGCACTGAGTAGGATCTGCGGGGTTAGGTGCTAAGCACAGTGTAGAGGGAATCCCTGAAACAGCAGAAGTATCATTGGTAGCCTCTAAGAAACTATAGGTATAAATAATGGTTGATGAATCAAAACGCTTACCAATAGTCACATACCCCGCATCAGTTGTTTGGATGATTGAATCATCCACAGTGTATGTCACCCATTCTACGCCTAATATCCAGTCGTTGTAGTCAACAGTAGCGCCAATACCACCGAATGTGCCGGTGTCTTCCTCGATCACTAGGTCGTTGTACTTTTCTGGTTCCAGAGCAAAAAATGGTTGTATTGCAGACACGTCCGCGCCTATGGTAACCGACGTTGCATAGTAACTTGCACGGACCGAAAACCAGTCGTAGGTTAAGTCTAAGCTTAGTCCCGCGAAGTTCTCAAGGGTAGATGCGGTAGGTACGCCTCCAATATTCAAGTCACCGTCAAATTTACCATAAACGGCTTGAAGCTCGGCATCCCACATACCTAAACTGGTAGCGTAATTGAATCTGAGGCCGTCCATGTTGTTGAAGTTAACGTCATATACCGCCTGTGGAGTACGCGCCCAAGGGTAGGCATAGCCAACGTCTAAATACTCTGAATACATAAACAGCGGTATTCGAATTCGCCCTGCGGATAAGCTCATCTCGTCGTTGAATGAGTAGGTTAAGTATGCCCATTCAAAATCAGCGTCATAATCGTTTTCGCCGCGAGCTAATAGTTGTGCCGTAGCCGTGAGCTTTTCGGAAATGTCGGCGGATACTTGTAGTCCAAACAACGACTCAGGATTAAAAGCTACATCATCATCATAGCCGAATAGCTTGTCCTGATCTGAATCGGTAGTGATACCACCGTAAATTGAGGCAAATCCATTAATGCGAACTTCAGCGCTTGCGTTCGTTGATGTCATCCCTAACGCTACTATCGAACCTGCTATCAGCAGGGAATTTCGATTCAACTTCATAACGTTCTCCAGTTTTTAGTGTGCACTATAAACCTAGGTTACTGAGAACTATTTTCCAGTGAAATGTATATTGAATGTGTATTTTTTGTGATTTTTTGGTGTTTTTAACCCGCAACACCAAAAATATCATGAATGCTGTTTGAGATCTTATTTTTAGAACGAGTCTTACTGCCACTATTTGATAATAATTAGTTCACCTAATCTCTAAGCTTAAGTGTAAGTGTGTGTTGTTTACCCTCAAGAGTGATGTCTTTGCCAGACCGCTCAATATTGCTCCAGTCTGTCAGCGTACTTGTTATGGCTTGTTCAACATCCATCTCTAACGGCATACACATTTTCCGTGTTTGCCCCATATTGACGACTCGTAGCTTGTTGTTTGTAAGTTCTCCCTGGCCAAAGAAGGAATTGCACCCAGAAAAACCGTTGACGGTAAAGTTTTCGCCAAACTCAACATTGGGTAAGCGATTGTCTTGTCTAGGTGACAACGCCTTACCGTCAACTGCGATCACTTGCCAGTTATGATGTTGAAAATCTTTTACCGATAAAGGTTTATCACTTGATAAATTGCACGAACTAATACTAATCGAGAGGCTAAAACCTACCACTAAGCGCTTTATTTTTATCATTTCGTTTCCAGAGTAATAGCACGGTGTTTTGATGAGCTAACACCGTTTGATTTAATTGAATAGGTAAAAAGTTCAACGAAAGTAGAAGGATTTCCGTGAGGTGTTTATAAGATTTCATAGAAATTATCTGCCATACTTTGATAGTTTATATAACTACCTTTTGGAATGCCGATGGAGCACCAGCATTATTTTTCGTGGAACATAGATGCAAGCCTAGCACTTCATGGGGAGTATAATTTACTTTTAGTATATTTTTCGTATTTGGTTGCGTCTATTGCTGGTTTTTGCGCGCTTAGCATATTAGGTTTTGCTCGACACAACGAGTCAAAGCGAGCACTTCTCACCATTGTCGGAGGAATTACGTTAGGCCTTGGCATATGGGGAATGCATTTTGTTGGTATGCTTGCCCTTACGCTTCCTGTAAAAGTTTACTACGACCTTACGACCACTTTCGCCTCGATAGTTCCCGCAGTAGCAGGGTCTTTTGTCTTTCTGTATTTGCTCAGCAAGGAAAAGCCGAACGTTCCAACAATTTTGTTTATTGGGCTCGTATTGGCTTCTAGCATTGCGGCAATGCATTTTATTGGTATGTCTGCGATGTCGATGCCAGCCCATATGACCCACGACCCCGTCAAATATGGCTTTGCAATTGCTGTGTCTTGGGTTCTGGCGGTGGTGACAATTCTCGTCCAACAAAAACGTGTGGGCTTTCTAAATCAGTTACACAAAGTTCATATTGTCACATCTGGTTTGCTATTCGGTTTTTCCGTGGCAAATATGCATTACTTGGCAATGAATGCGACGTTTTTTTTCCCGTTTCCTGGCGCCGAAACATCGGGCATTAGCAATGATGCATTGTCGCTTTTTGCTGTCGGTTTTATTGTTGTTCTTATGGCAACCATGATCATAGTGTTGTTTATTCAGAATAAAATCGGAGGGTTAAAACAAACTGCCACAGAGCACCAACAACGGGTTATTGATACAGTAGACAATATGCAAGACGGTTTCGTGCTATGTGATGATAGTGGTGAAATACTCTTGGTGAACCAGCGATTCTCTGACATTTTCATGACGCCATTTGATCCTC
This sequence comes from Alteromonadaceae bacterium, assembly GCA_027013165.1. Taxonomy (GTDB): domain Bacteria; phylum Pseudomonadota; class Gammaproteobacteria; order Enterobacterales; family Alteromonadaceae; genus Alteromonas. Next base: position 13,254 of record JALUXV010000115.1, on the reverse strand, counting down.
TGGTTACTGTGGGCGACAAAATCGAAAGTTTGTATAAAAACCTAGTGGATACGTTTTTTGTTTTCGCTACGCCCATTGATAAAGCCGACTTTATAGCGCTAGTTAATGATAAGTCTGAAAAGAGTCTACAGACAAAGGTTCAATGTAAAGATGATACATGGTGGTTGTATAGAAAAAACCGCACTGCCGCTAATATGATTATTCAAACTTGGTCAGACATAACTGAGCAAGTAACCAAAGAAGCTGAATTGCTGGAAGTTAGGAAAATGGCCTCTATGGGAGGGCTCGTTGCTGGTGTTGCACATGAGTTGAATACGCCTCTTGGTGTGGGAATCACGGCGTTATCGTCGATCAAAGATATTCTAGAGGATATTCAGCTTTCCGTACGTGAAGGCAAGGTGAGAAAAACACAACTCGATGAGTCATTATCAACCATTGAGGAGTTGGAAAAACTCGCCGAAAGCAATATGAATGTTATGGCCAAAATCATACAGCAGTTCAAGTTTTTATCTGTTGATCAAACAGTAGAGAAAGCGAGTTTATTCTCTATGAACAGTGCTGTTGAAGATATTCGCAATGCGAGAAAAGAGGAGCTACAAAATCAAGGTATTACTTTTTGTTTAGACATTCAGGAAAACATTACTTTGTTCAGTTTTCAAAAAGGATTTATTGAAGTCATTAATAGTCTAATAAATAACGCCATTGAGCATGCCTTTGACGGTCAACCAGAGCCGAGTATTTCCTTAGTGGCTAGCATACGAGAGAACAGTGTGGTTATGACTTTTTCTGACAATGGTATGGGCATAGACGCTAGTATCGCGCATCAGATTTTTGAGCCATTTGTGACGACTAAGAGGAGAAATGGGCAGGTGGGTTTAGGTTTGCATATAGCCTACAACCTCATTACTCAAAAATTGAAGGGGAAAATAAAGCTATTGGACACTTCAACAAGTTCGAAAACTGCTTTTCAAATCGATATTCCCATTGATATCAGTCACTAAACAGAACTGAAACAATGTGGTCACACTTCTCTGTAATTGTTACACATTTAATATATGTAACTCCTACTGCTAATTACTCTCTACTATTGGGTAAAAAAGCACTTTAAGCTTAAGTTAATCGTTGAATAAACTTACCCAGATTTTGTAAGTGCATGAAAAATAGTCAATATTAATTTTTTTTGATTATTTTTTATAAGTTCTTGTTGTGTATACCTATGTATATAAATTAATACCTTCGTACAGTTTTTGTATCTTAGGGAGACACAATGTTGCAAAAAGAAAAGCGCGGGGGCTATCTCACGCCCATATTAAAGCGCACAGGCAAGGTCGCCAAGGCGACATTTGGTTTTACCTTGGCGCTACCAATAGCATTTGCTGCTAACAGTGCCGTGGTGTGGGAAGAAAACTTTGACAGCTCGGAAGGTAAGGGCGCGACTGGAAGTTCAGCGGGTGCAACGCTGGATATGACAGGTATTACAGCTTGGTCGATAGATGTTTCTGCTGCTCAGCTTACCGCGACTTCAGATTGGTTCAAGGTGGTTAGTGGTCAGCTTGAGGCTAGAGACGTTGATGGAGATGCGGTTTGGGAATCTGAGAGTATCGACATTTCTCAAAGCTCAGATCTTTCACTAGTAGTTGAAGCTTCTGAGGTGGATACTCAGGAGTCCACTGATTATCTTGACGTATTGTATTCTATAGATGGTGGAGATTTCACGCTTGTTACTCATCCAAACGGAACAGATTCCCATACGCTAGTCGACGATTTTACGGCAGTAACCGTTACCTCCAGTATTCCTAATGGTAGCACTGTGGTTGTTAGGATCGTTATGAAAAATGCAGCGAGTGCTGAAAAGCATCGTGTTGATAGCGTGACGCTGAACGGTACCACGACGGGGAATGACGATGGTTCTGATGGTGATACTAGCGAGCCTGAACCTGATACTTATCGCACAGTGGTAAGCCCTTGTTACAACTGTCCAGATCTAACCGCTGTGGCGTTGTTAGCTGATTATGATGAAGCAGCCTATTACTCCATATTAGACGCGGCAATTGCAAACAATGACAGTGCTGAAAGTCTTAAGTCTATTGCGCAGAGCATTATTTCAACTGGGCACAATGTGTTGTCTTACTCAGAGGTATGGACAGCACTTACTCAAACCGATGAGGATCCCACAAGTAGCGACAATGTGATTCTGTTCTACAAAGGCACATCTTTAGACAAGTTTAGTAACGGTAGTGGCGACCAGTCGACCGACCCTGACAATTGGAATCGAGAACACACTTGGGCGAGTAGCCACGGATTCTCCACCTCTTCTTATGCAGCTTATACGGATATTCACCATTTACGTCCCACCGATATATCGGTGAATAGTTCACGAGGGAACTTAGATTTTGACAATGGCGGTAGTGCACTGAGTGAAGCGCCAGACAACCTTATTGATGATGACTCATTTGAACCACGAGACGCGGTAAAAGGTGACGTAGCTCGCGCATTGTTTTATATGGATACCCGTTATGACGGTACTGACGGCGCCGAGGACGACCTTTCATTGGTTAACCGATTGACCACAACCTCTGAGGCCAGCCATGGCGTTCTTTGTACCTTGCTCACTTGGCATGAAGAAGATCCAGTAGATACTTTCGAAACAGACCGCAATGATACGGTTTACGAGTTTCAAGGAAATAGAAACCCGTTTATCGACAAACCAGAATTAGTTGCGCTTATATTCAACACCGATTGTGACGGCTCTGTACAAGACCCTGACGACGGTGATAGTGGCTCTGGTGATGGCACTGGCGACGGTAGCGGCGATGACTCGGTCTCGGTTGAACCCACTGGAAATGAGTTGTTTATCTCTGAGTATGTTGAAGGAAGTAGTTTCAACAAAGCGATTGAGATATTCAATGCTAGCGCTGACACTATTGACCTCACTGGGTACGCTCTGAAGCTTTATTCCAACGGTGCTACGTCAACAACCAAGGTCATAGATTTAACTGGCTCATTGGCATCTGGCGCAGTACTAACCTTCGCTCACGGTAGTGCAGACATCTCGCTAACAACGGGTGCTATTATCGATAATACAGTCATTAACTTTAATGGTGATGACTATTTAGAACTTACCTTTAACGATACGGTAGTCGATGCCTTAGGAACCTATGGCGTTAAGTCAAGCTGGGGTGCAAACGTTACTCTAGTACGAAAGTCATCAGTTACCCAAGGTAATCCAACTCGTGATGCAAGTTTTTCTTATACCAACGAGTGGGACAACTATGCGAGTAATACGTTTGAGTACTTTGGTGCCCACAACGGTTCTGTCTCTGGCCCTGCTGACCCAGTAAGCGAGCCTGAGCTAACTCTAATAAGCACAATTCAAGGGAATGGCGCATCGTCGTCTCTGGTAGGTACTGACGTTATTATCGAAGCCATTGTCACATTAGTTACCCCAGAGCTGAATGGCTTCTTTGTCCAAGAAGAAGCGAGCGATTCTGATGGCGATGCCAGTACGTCAGAAGGCGTTTTTGTTTATGATGCCTCACTGACTGACTTCCCTACGCCAGGAGATACGGTAAGCATTATTGGTGAAGTCACCGAATACAACGACCTTACTGAGATTCTACTAAGTTCAGATATTACCTTTGTTCGCAATGGTGACTACATACTCGAACAAGTGATTACTATGCCGTTTGATGGTTCGGTAGATCTTGAAGCTTACGAGGGTATGGTCGTTCGTTCTACCCAAACTTTGGTTGTTACAGATACCTATAACTTGGGGCGCTATGGCCAGTTCTCGGTATCTTCAGAGCGATTAATGATTCCAACAAATCAATACGTTGCATCATCGGCTGAGGCTTTGGCTCTTGCCAACGCTAATGGTCAAAACACATTGATTATCGATGATGGCTCAAGTTCACAAAACCTTGATAACTTGCCGTTTCCTGAAGGCGGTTTATCACATACAAATACGCTTCGTTTGGGAGATAGCGTTGTAAATGTAGAAGGGGTTCTGCACTACAGCTTTGGCGCATATAGCGTAATTCCTACTCAATCAATAACTACTGTACGTTCCAATCCAAGGTTAGCGCAGCCACTATTGCTTACCAATGGTGATGTGACCGTAGCTAGTTTCAATGTGTTGAATTACTTCAACGGCCCAACTTTCCCGACTAGCCGTGGAGCGTCTTCGGCATCTGAACTGAGCCGTCAGCAAGACAAGATTGTCGCAGCTCTTGTTGAAATTAATGCGGATGTTTTAGGTTTAGTTGAATTGGAGAATGATGGTTATGCGTCAGATTCTGCAATAGCGACATTAACTGATGCACTCAACAGTGAATTAGGGGCAAACGAGTACGCTTATGTTACACCTCCCGCTAGCGTATTGGGCGACGACGAAATTGCCGTGGGTATTTTGTACAAGCCTGCGGCAGTGTCATTGGATGGTTCTGCAATTACTTCATCACAGAGCCCCTTTGACGATGGAAATCGTCAGCCACTGATTCAGGCGTTTACTGTCAACAGTAATGAAGAAAGTTTTTCTGTGGCAGTCAATCACTTCAAATCTAAAGGTAGCTGTTCAAGCGCGACAGGTAATAACGCAGACTCTGGAGACGGTCAGGGGTGCTGGAATGAACTTCGCACACAAGCGGCTACTGGCTTACAAACCCTTATTAGTAATAACGCGGCTACTCTGGGTGACCGAGTACTAGTTATGGGGGATTTGAATGCTTATGCGATGGAAGATCCAATCCTTGCATTTACCAACAATGGTTACACTAATTTGGTAAACACGTTTGTTGGGGATGGTGCCTACTCCTATTCATTTGGTGGTGAGATAGGTTACTTGGACCATGCGTTATCAACGAGCACCTTGTTAGATTATGTTGTTGATGCTTATGTGTGGAATATTAATGCTGATGAACCTCGCGTGTTTGACTATAACGAAGAATTTAAATCTGAGACTCAGTTAGCGAGCTATTACAGTGCAGATGCGTTCCGCTCTTCTGACCACGATCCTGTTATTGTAGTGCTGAAATTCCCAGAAGCTGATGAGAGTATTCCTGGAGATTTTGACGGCGACAGTGACGTAGATTATGACGATGTTCGCCTCTTCTACAGTTTGTTTATTGCCGGTCAGGCAAGTGATTTAAATTACGACTTTAATGGCGACGGTGTTGTAAGCATGTTCGATGCCCGTGCCCTTATGTCTATGTGTACCCGTGCGCGCTGCGCCGTAGAATAAAAAGGAAGTTTACATGAAAAAGTTATTACTCGTGATTGCCGCTGTATTCAGCATTAACGCCAATGCAGCAGTTATTACTGTCACCACTGATAAAAGTCAGTATGAACTCAATGAAATTATTACTGCTACCGTTACTGTTAGTGATTTGATTGATGGAGTAGGCGCACAAACCCTGTTGTCGGGGTTTGATTTGTCACTAACATCGCTATTTGATAACAGTGAATACGTAGTAAACTCGGTGACATTTGGAACCAATATCGTCGATGTTACTGACGCGCTTGCTTTCGAGAGCGTGTTGGGACTGGGCTCTTTCGTTGGTGTGGTGCAGCTCGCTAGTTTTATTACTGACACATTCGCATTACAGGCAGGGCTGAACTCTTTTGAATTGTTTTCGGTGGAGTTTGAGGCACTGACACTAGGCGCAGATACTTTGGTCATTGGGCCTAATTCATCACCAGATTTATTATCTGATTTTTTTGGTGATGGTGTTGCTGCGTTGACAGTTGACGCCGATTATACCGTTGTTGCTGCTACTGTGCCTGAGCCTGCAACTTTTGGCGCAGTACTCTTGATACTTACTTTCCTCCTGGCGGTTAGAAGACATCAAGGCTAATAAAAGAATCGCGTTCTGAAATGAAAAAGCGTCTGTACTACACAGGCGCTTTTTATCTTTACTTACGGTTTAAAATGAATCACACTGGGCGCTTGTCCAGTTACATGGTTTGTAGACGTTATGCTTGAAGACATCAACTTCGCTCAGCGCCAGCGGTTATCCTACATTGATTTTAGTTTAATGTTTAAAGGGAACATTCATCGCCAAGATCTTATACAACGCTTTCAAGTTGGTTTATCGGCAGGCACAAGAGACTTTAATTTATACAAAACCTTAGCTCCAGATAATCTTTTCTACGATGCGCGAGAAAAACGTTACTTCCAAAGTGATGGGTTTGTGCCTCTATTCAAACATGATGCAAGAAAAACACTGGTCAAATTGGCTCACGCTATCTCAGATGGCTACGACGCTATTGGTGATGTTGCTTTTCCTGTGGAGTCAGCGTCTTCACTTAATGTTCCTGATATATTTGTAGTTGCCAAGCTGGTTCAAGCGGTGCTCAATAAAAAAGCCGTTAGTGTTATTTATACCTCGCTGTCCAGTGGGTCGGGTGCTCGCGAGCTTGTACCTCACAGTATTGTTGATAATGGTCAACGTTGGCATGTTCGCGCATACGATAGAAAGACCCAAAGCTTCAGAGACTTTGTGTTAACCCGCATCAGTAAGGTTTCTCTTAAGGGTACGCCAGAAGTAAAAGAATGCACTGAGTTTGACGATGCTTGGAACCGAATGATAACGCTGACACTTGTTCCTCACCCAAAAAACATCGCTTTTCCAACGGCAATAGAACTGGATTACGGTATGGAAGACGGAGAATTAAATATACAAGTTCGAGCTGCAATGGCTGGATACCTGCTTCGACGTTGGAATGTGGATTGTACAAAGCATGCAAGTTTGCGCACTGGAGAATACCAGTTGTGGCTGAGTAATCAGTCGTCACTAGATAACACGGATAATCTTGCTATCGCACCTGGTTACATCGCAGAAGAAAAAGCGTATACATAAATCTTGATTGGGCTATGGCTAACCAACCAAAAAGTCTGCGCCCCCTTCCTTAAAATGGGTATGAATTCACATACCCAAGTATATATTCTACAAAATAAAGTATATTGACTCCTTATTTATATATTCTACATTGTAGATATATAGTTTCAGGAGGGTTGTAATGAGTGATAAAGAAAAATTCCTCGGAGAATTTGAGCAGTGTATTTTGTTAAGCATTCTAAGGCTTGGCGAAAATGCTTATGGCTCAAGTGTTCGCGAGCTTCTTTCAGACGTCGTAAACAGAGAGGTGTCAATTGGTGCATTGTACACCACCCTCGATAGGCTAGAAGCAAAGGGTATGGTGTCTAGCCGGATTGGGGAGGCAACAGCCCAGCGCGGCGGGCGGGCAAAAAAGTACTTCGAAGTCACAGCAAAAGGTCTACAGGCACTCAAGCGCAGTAAACAGGCGTTAGAAAAGCTGTGGAAGGGTGTAGCGTTAAGTGTTGTTTTGCAAGAAGGGAGTAGACAGCCATGCTGAACGAAAATCACGAGGCGCAATTACCTTCTTGGAGTATTCACTTACTGAATTGGGTACTCCCAGAGACGCTGAAGGAGCCTATTATTGGTGACCTGAGTGAGGGATTTCATTCCCGCGCGCTGAAGAATCCACAGCAAGCACATCAGTGGTATTTTAATCAGGTCATTAAAACCACGTTTCATTATTTGTTAAAAACGAAAGGTAGGTTATTTATGTTTCTATTCAGTTTGGCAGTCTTCGTTGGCGTTGTAATTATGGCTATGTTTATGGGAGGAGAGATCACTGATTATATTAATGTCCCTTCCTTAATCATTGTTGTTCCTCCGGCGATTATTTTCGCCAAGTCGGTGTCGTCAACATTAACCATCAAAGAGGCATTAGTCATTACCTTTGGGTTTAAACCCACAGCGGACATCAACACTCTTAAGGAAGCGCACCGAATCATTGATGTGTTGGGCAATTCTGCTATGTGGATGGGCTGGATAGGCGTCGTACTGGGCGCGGTCGCCATGGGGGCGAACATTGAAAAAGAGGTCTTCGCCGACGTTATTGGGCCTGCGACAGCAGTATGTTTACTCACTTTACTGTACGCAATGCTTATCAAAGCGGTGTGTTACGTGGGATGTACTAAGCTGAAAGGTGAGCTCGAACGTTAGATAAAAGCTACCTGCTTCAGTGTCATGGCTGAAGCAGGTGCTGTTTCTTATATTTTGGGTAAATACTTTTCTAACGTTTGGATCAGCGCGTCTTTTTCAATGGGCTTGGTTAAAAACTCATCCATACCTGCACTCATACATTCTTTCTTATCTTCCGGAAACGCGTTTGCCGTTAGCGCGGCTATTGGGGTTTTTATTTTCAAGTCGTTTCGTAGAATGCTAGATGCCGTTAACCCATCCATAATGGGCATATTGCAATCCATCAATATAAAGTCGAAGTTTTGCTGTTTGCAGGCCTTAACTGCTTGCTCACCGTCCTTAACGCGGACGGTTTTGTAACCTTCCATCGTCAGCATTGCTTTCACTATTTCTGCATTAATCTCATTGTCTTCAGCGACTAGTACTTGATATTGGTTGTCTGACTCGGCATTGCTGGCTGTATTGTCGGGAGCAACTAACTGTTTTAAGTCGAGTTCCAGATCGTTTCTGTTGAGGGGTTTAGTATGTGTTCTCCAAATGAGTGAGTTAATCGGATCATCACTATTTAATTGTTCTATCTCCGCAGAAACTAAAATAACTGGAGGAATGGGATTAACACCATCCTCTTGTAAAACCTTGAGTAAATCTACACCACTCATTTCTGGCATGGCTAAATCGAGAACAATAACGTCAAAAGTATCGTAATTTGCTTCTAAAAAGGCTTTCGCAGAACTGAATGTAGTGGCTGAATACCCCATGCTTGACACTATGTGAGAGATATACTCACGGCTGGTTTGTAGATCGTCAACCACTGCGCAATTTATACTATTTGACGTTGGTAAATGGGTTACGGGTAGTTCAGCGGGAACTACAGGCATTTCGAAACAGAACTTGCTGCCTTGGTTTAATTTTGATGACACTGCAATGTCACCTTGCATTAGCAAGGCAAGTTGTTTGGCAATACTCAACCCCAGCCCCGTACCACCGTACAGACGGGTGGTAGACTGGTCGGCTTGTTCAAACTTCTGGAATATTGAATTGACTTTATCAGGGGCAATCCCAATCCCAGTATCCTCTACACAAAAAGAGATATAACCTACATCTTCTCTTTGAAAAGAATTTATCGTAAGCGTTACCGAGCCATGTTCGGTAAATTTAATGGCATTGCTTAACAAATTGTGTAGCACTTGAGAAATACGAGTAATATCCCCGAGAATAATCGGGGGAAAATCGCTCTCTTTTACATAATTAAAAGTAAGTCCTTTGTTTTGACAGTACGTGCGCTGCAATGAAACCACATCGTCAAGAAGTTGATGTAAGTCCATTGGGCCGTTTTCAATACGAATTTTACCGGCTTCAATTTTTGAAAAATCTAATATGTCGTTAATTAGAACCAGTAGTTGGCGTCCCGCGCTCTTGGCTTTTTTAAGGTAATTAGCGCTTTTCTCTGGTGAATCTATAGCAAGCTCTATCATTCCAAAAAGCCCATTCATAGGGGTGCGTAATTCATGGCTCATATTTGATAAAAACTCAGATTTAGCTTTGCTGGCTTGCTTCGCTTGAAGTGCTGAGGCTTCTGCTTTGTTTTTTGTTGCGACAAGTTTTTTTATAGAGTCGGTGATCTGTCGTTCCATAGGATAAAAAATGACAATAGCTTCAATGACTAATAGTAGTAAGGTAGCTATCCACAAATAAAGTTCTATGTTGGCAACTCTGTCCACGCGAGCACGCGCTGCTAATTCAAATGCGTCAACCACATCATTTAGCTGGATAAGAATCAAAGACGCTTCTTCAATATTTATTCTGCGTTCACTAGGGCACTGTTGAGTTATTACTGGCGTAGATTGTTCTATATACTTTCTAACGCGCTTGTCGAGTTGAGCTTCACCAAAGTAGATATGTGCAACACTGTCAGGAAGTGTGGGGAGTGAAGTCAATGTTCCGTGATTTTCACTAAACCGGCTCAGAGCCGCGTCTAAAGCCATTTGGCTTTTCCCTGTGGTATCTTGACAGCTATGAATTTTTTCCACCAGTAGTGCGATGCGTTGAGATAGCATCCTTTGTTGCCCTGCAATATTTATAATTCCTGCATCGGCACGCTGCTCGTTAAATAAACCCCTCATAACAAATACAGTTGTGGTAACAAGAGAAGCAACTAGAAATAGTGCAAGTATATATCGGAGTCGAATAGACATAGTTCCGCGAATTTAATTCCCCAATACCAAAACGATAAGTCATACAGTGCAAATACGCAATTTTACGAGGCACGATTTAACATTTCGATGTGTGGAGAAGTTACACAAAAAAGCATTTATTCATTACGATTGCCCTTTGGTACCTTTTTTTACCTACTTCATATACATAGGTGACTGAGACTCATAGGGTTTAGCGGTTTAATTTGTACAATTTAGTCCTTTGGTTTGGGCCGATAATAGTGTAACTTCTACGTTACAATCGAAGTGTATTTTCACCAAACCTTTAGCAAATACGCTCGTTTGAATTGCGTTGATTTTATTTCTGTATATTGAACGTCGCTTCCAACTTGGTTCGTATTAGTTGGTGAAAGGTAGGCTTTTTTGCCACATACCTTAGTTATATTTGTCTTTACACAACGGCGAGTTTTCTTTTTGTCGCTGTTATCTTGGTTAATTTTTTTGTGCACAGCGGGTCTACGTTGTAGTCGTGGATTTTCATCATTGCTGTGAGATTCTATATAAGGGAATGAGTTTGACAGATGAAGTGAATGTTTGCTTACGCAAATATGAAAAAAAGGAGTTAAAGCAACTAGTAATCGTAGCCGGTATTGCCCCTGATGCGATGCGCAAAGTGTTTGCAATATGGGTACTATTCTCTGCTATTGTTGGAGCTGTGGTTGCTGTTGCGCCAGGATTAACCACACAGTTTATCGGTTTGACTTTGTTTATTTTAGTGGCTTTTACCGCATTGATGTTTGGTCAGAGCCGGATGTCGGAAGGTTGGCCAGCTATTGTTCTAGACGGCGATGATATTGGTGTAGTTAGAGACCCACTAAAGCGAGAATTCGTCTGTGTAAATAAGTCATTAGTGACTGACGCTGTTCCTCGAATTATCAATCCAAATAAAAAAGCGGTGGAGATTCAGCTAGATGTGGACAAACTATCTCGTCAAGATGTAAAAGTACTCAACCAAGCAGTGTGGCCGCGAGATAACAAATTGATTGGACTGGCGCATTTTAAACGTCGTGAAGACGTGTGCGAGAGAATTGTAGATATTTGCAAGTAAGATAATGTAAAAGGCATGTCGTTGCTAAACGACATGCCCAGAATAGTTAGTCAACCAACACGATTTTTACTGCGTTAGTTGCACCCACTTTCTCCATTTCATCACCGTAAGTCATGATGAATCGGTCACCACTTTGAACTAGCCCCTTTTCTTTTAATACGGCAATAACATCCGCTTTAAGTTGGCCTGGTTCACTGTCTCTTGAATCGAAATACACAGGTTGAACACCTCTGAACAACGCCATTGTATTAAGCGAAGTTTCGTGACGAGACATAGCAATAATGGGTAATGACGTTGTGATACGCGACATCAACTTTGGTGTATTACCGCTCTCAGTAAGGCCTACAATTGCTTTAATTGAAGGTAGGTGGTTGGCAGCGTATACCGCAGATAGCGCTATCGTTTCACTGACTGATGAGAACATCTCGTCCATGCGGTGCTTAGATATTTTAACACTAGGGTGTGTTTCAGCACCTTCACAAACACGGGCCATTGCTGTAACCGTTTCAACGGGGAAGTTACCCGCTGCTGTTTCCGCCGAAAGCATCACTGCATCAGTACCGTCTAGTACAGCATTTGCAACGTCCATCACTTCAGCGCGGGTAGGCATTGGGCTGTCGATCATAGATTCCATCATTTGCGTTGCAGTAATAACCACTTTATTGAGCTGTCTAGAGCGAGCAATGAGCTTCTTCTGAACACCTACTAGCTCAGCATCACCAATTTCAACACCAAGGTCACCACGTGCTACCATAACGGCATCTGATGCACTAATTATGTCGGTAATTGCCTCGTCTGATGCAACTGTCTCTGCACGCTCTACTTTGGCACAAATTTTTGCATGACAGCCTGCTGCTTCTGCAAGCTCACGGGCGTAATCCAAATCTGCGCCGCTGCGTGGGAAAGACACCGCTAAATAGTCAACACCAATTTTAGCGGCTGTTTTTATATCTTCTTTATCTTTAGCAGTTAGCGCTTCGGCCGATAAGCCACCGCCCTGGCGGTTAATTCCTTTATTATTTGAGAGTTTTCCACCTACGGTAACTACAGTGTGTACTTTGCGACCTTCAACGTGGGTTACTTTAAGTTGAATACGACCGTCATCAAGTAAGAGAATATCACCAGCGCTCACATCGTCTGGGAGTGCTTTGTAATCAATACCAACCTGTGTAACGTCACCAGCGTCGCGCTCTAGTTCAGCGTCAAGGATAAAGGGAGCGCCGATATCTAGGTGAACTGGGCCATCAGAAAATCGCGCTACGCGAATTTTAGGCCCTTGAAGATCGCCTAAAATAGCAACACACTTTCCTAAATTTTGTGCGGCCTGGCGTACTTTTTTAGCACGCTCAATATGGTCTTCAGCTTGTCCGTGAGAAAAGTTCATTCGAACAACGTTTGCGCCAGCCTCAATAATTCCTTGAATAGTTTCTAGTGAATCTGTCGCGGGTCCTAGGGTGGCAAGAATCTTCGTTCTTCTGGTCATAATTTTGTCGCTGTCTCTTGATAAAGGGCGGTTGGTTGGTAAACGATTAACCAAAATTCAGGCGTGGTGTAATCGCTTTACGTAATTTTATTACAAGATAGTAGACGAATCTGACAGAAATGTGAATGAAATACAGGAATTTGTATACTCAGCCTACCAGTTTGGTACAAAAAACACACAAAGCCTTGTGGGGATGTTAAATAATTACAGCTAAAGCGGTGAAATGGGGGGGAATGCGCTTCAAGCCGAAGCGCATAATTATTATATCTCGTTGCGTTTATCGTAACGAGATCCACGAAGGGTATCTTTAACTCGTTTGAGGTTTTCGCGAAACTTATTACCTCTGCGTAACGTAAACCCTGTGGCCAATACATCAATAAGTGTGAGCTGGGCAATACGCGATGCCATTGGCATGTACATATCTGTATCTTCTGGAACCTCCAAAGAAAGAACGTAGTTGCATTCTTGTGAAAGAGGACTGCCAGCCGATGTTATTCCCAC
>JALUXV010000114.1 GCA_027013165.1 Alteromonadaceae bacterium | reverse complement strand
GCCATCAGGCATGGCAATGCGATGAATGATGCCGCCGTACGTTAAAATTTCTACTTGCATTCCCTGCGAGTTTTGTAGTGTGAACACCTCTACGGTGTTGCTTTCAACTTGACCAAACTCTGAAACATCAACGCGCATAACTCCTCCAATCCCAGTCATATAACGGATAAAATTTATTCGATTATTCGCTCGTAATGCGAATAATCGCAAAGGGTATACGTTTTCTCTAGAGTTTTACAACAGTTAAACACGTAACACTTTTATGTTATTTTGTTATTTTGAGATACGCTTTCATTCAACGCGAATGGGCGATAATCGTCTACCAATAACAATAACGAAAAATTTCTAGTAATGGCCACAATAAAAGATATTGCTCTAGCTGCAGGTGTATCACTTGCCACCGTGTCTCGCGTTATCAACGATGGACCCAAAGTTGGCGATAAAACCCGAAAACGGGTAAAAGCTATTATGGAAGAGATGGGTTACCGTCCTAACGCAAATGCACGGGCATTGGTTACCCAGCGAAGTGCCTCGCTAGGTGTTGTGTTGGCCGAATTACACGACCCATTTTTCGCTATGTTAGCTCACGGCGTAGAAAGCGTAACGCGTAAAAAGAAAGTGCAAATACTACTTAGTGCCGGTTCTATCGAAAAAGATACCGAAATGCGCGCCATCGAAACATTACTAGAACACCGTGTTGAAGCCATGGTTGTGCACAGCAAAGCGCTAGATGATGACACACTCGTTGATTTTGCCAGTCAAATTCCCGGTTTTGTTTTGATTAACCGCTATATTCCTGAAATAGCCAACCGTTGTGTGTGGTTAGACAATATTACTGGCGGCAGAATTATGGCGGAATATGCCATCAATCAAGGCCATAAGAATATTGCCGTAATCAGCAGTAGATATCGCATAGATGACCCTAATCACAGGTTGGAAGGTATTCGCTCTGCCATTCTTCAGGCTAACCTTGCGCTCCCCGAAAGTATGATTGAGTACGCGACTCCGGATCAAGAAGGGGGTGAACTGGCCATGCAAAACCTTATTGCCACTGGAGCCAACTTTACTGCTGTACTAGCGTACAACGACGCCATGGCGTCTGGCGCAATGACTATGCTACAAGACCACAATATTAACGTACCTGATCAGGTATCGGTAATGGGCTATGACGACGTGCTTCTAGCCAAGTACTGTCGACCCAAATTAACGACCTTACGCTACCCCATAGAGATGATGGCTGCCAAAGCTGCCGAACTTGCTCTGAAATATGCTTCGGGGCATAAACCAGAGGAAAGTTTGACATTTAAATATACACCTACTGTAGTTAAGCGTGACTCCCTAATACGAATATAACGCATTGTGCTGTAGCGATTATTTTTTTACTGTTTGGTCAAGTTTTATAAACGAACTTATCCCCAGCCAGTGATTGTTGATGATCTTTTTGTATTACGTGATCACAGTAGATCAATTACTTATATATATTCGGTAAATCGCTATTATTTATAAGGTTAACTAGATCCTGAAAGTAGATACAGGGATCAAAACTTTCAGAACTGTAACTATTGTTACACACTTACCAACAAGTTGATCCACACTTTATCCACAAGCAGCAAGTATCAGCATAGCATTTTGCACACTAGTCTAAATTAGGCGTGTAGCAATTAGATATTAGCGATTTTGTATTAACAATCCTGTTTAGTGTATAGTCTCGCCAGCATAACTTGAGTAAGCAGCATGGTAAGAGTATTTCTTCTACTGAGTTTGTTGTTTGGAACATTCAAGGCACAGGGCAATGTCGATTTACAATATTGGCAACAAGGTGCGATTGGTTATCACCTCAACTATTTCCAAGAGGGCGATACCCCACTAACGTGGCAACAAGCACAGCAAAAATTTAATAGCCGTTCATCATTTCGCAGTTTTGGGCAGTCTTTGTCGCTGGGCATTAGCGTAGCGCCTGTGTGGTTAAAAACGACCCTACAAAACACTGGAAGCGCTGCCATTGACTATCGAATGTCAGTCGAAACGCCGTGGCTTGATTACATTGACACGTTTTTGATTCACAAC
The DNA here is from genome assembly GCA_027013165.1 of Alteromonadaceae bacterium. Taxonomy (GTDB): domain Bacteria; phylum Pseudomonadota; class Gammaproteobacteria; order Enterobacterales; family Alteromonadaceae; genus Alteromonas. The sequence goes on along the minus strand of JALUXV010000114.1, from coordinate 1,351 downwards.
GGTGAAATGGTTGCTCACATCACAGGGGGTGATGGCTACCCTTTTGAAAAGCGTCCAATGGCGCATAGATACTATAGTTTTGACTACAGCTATCCTCCCGGCCAAACCGAAGTGTTAATCCGTATCGAATCTGCGGGCCCCATGGCCATTCCTATTCACCTTGCCAGTACTCAAGCGGCGCAGCGCCGAGACATTAGGGCAGGATACGAGTACGGCGTGCTTTACGGCATTATGCTCGCGCTAGCGTTATATAACTTCATTTTGTTTATCAACATAAAGCAAGCAGAGTTTGGTTTGTATTCCCTCTATTTGGTAGGGTTTATAGCAAATAGCTTGTCATACACGGGTCAGATCCACGCAATTTTCACCCCTGACTTGGGTCCGTATTTTCAAGATTGGGTAGATATCTTCTTAATGATCACCTATTCCGTGGTTGGATTATTGTTCGCAAGAAAAGTGCTCAACACCCAAAGTTACGCACCGACACTCGATAAAGTCACCCTAGGTTTTGCATCTATTATTCCCGCGGGTATGTTAATAGGTGCTGCGATAAACTCCTTATTCTTATCCATGATATTGGCGTTTTTACTCAATACCAGTTTCGCTGTTTTATTCATTGTTTTGGGCATTCGCGCGCTTAAGGCGAGAGTAAATTCTGCCAAATTGTTTTTGGTATCGTCTGTGACCGCCGCAATATGTATTGCAATAAGCACCGGTGCAGTAGCGGGTATATTCCCACTCAATGACGTAACCTTTAAGTTAATAGAAGTGGGAATGGCATTTGAAGCCGTTGTGCTCGCAGTGTTACTCGCACAGCGCTTCCGGAGCGCACAGCAAGATAAGTTGATTGCAGAGCATGTCGCCCAAACCGATGAACTCACAGCACTACTTAACCGCAGAGGTTTTCGGCAGCATTGTGACCTCATTTTCGATCAAGACATTGTTGAAAATAGAGACATTGCAGTACTGCTTATTGATATCGACAAATTTAAAGGTATTAATGACACCTATGGCCACGCAGGTGGCGATGCCGTTTTGGAAAATATTGCCAAGTGTATATCATCGCACAAGCGCGACAGCCGTAACCTTTATGCGCGATGGGGCGGAGAAGAATTTATCGTATATCTCTCGGGAGTGTCCCAACACGAGGCCGAGCGAGAAGCAGAAAGCCTTCGAGCACGCATAGAAAATTTGATTACCGAGTTTAGGGGTATTCAACTTTCAGTAACTGTTAGCATTGGTATTTCGGGTAGCGAAGGTATGTTATATAACGGTGAACCTTTATCGACGGTGAGTATCGAAACTATTATTAATCAAGCTGATATTGCTATGTATGACGCTAAAATTAGCG
>JALUXV010000113.1 GCA_027013165.1 Alteromonadaceae bacterium | reverse complement strand
AGTCACGGCGAATTTCGAAGTGATCTGTATTTTCGCATTAACCCCATTGAGCTTACTGTGCCATCGCTTAGAGAGAGAAAAGACGAAATAGTCCCTCTTGCTGAGCACTTCTTGAAGTATCACAGCAAGCAATACGAGGTTTCTTCACCTATGCTCTCCGATGAGGCCCGTGGAGCGCTTTGTGAGTATCATTGGCCAGGTAATGTCAGAGAGTTGAGTCATTTTATGGCGCGCGGTGTATTGATGTGTGATGGGGAAGAACTCCAGCCTAATGATTTTGCCTTCAAATCGCGTGAGGTGAGCCAGAGCAATGATTTGCCAATGATTACCCTTGAAGACGCGGAAAAACGTTTATTAGTAATGGCAATGCAGAAAACCAATAACAATGTTGAAGATGCCGCACTGCTGCTTGGTATAAGTAAAAGTGCAATTTATCGTCGATTAGAAAAATTTAAGCTCAACAAGCAAGGTGATTAGTTTGGGCTTCCTATTTAAAAGAGCGAAGTCATTTGAAGCGCTGTTTTGGCGCTTTGTTTTGTTAACCGTGATTGTCATGGTGTTACTACTCGCCATGGTTTTGATAGTCGCTGACGCAACACCATTACTAACAATTACACTTCATGTGGTTGTCTTAGTTCCTTTTCTTATTGTAGCTTGGAAGGTTAGCGAGTCGTTGTCTGCGCCGCTTAATAGCCTAGCAGCATCTCTTGAAGCCATTCGACACGAAGAGTATACCTTGCGTACTCAACCCAGATTTTCAATGGGTGCCATCAAGGCCATGAGCGACGAAGTAAGTTTGATTGCTGACGACCTTAAAGCGCGAAAAATCAATTACGATCGTCAAGCTGTGTTGGTATTTAACTTAATTGAGCAGTTGGCCACCCCCATCGCGGTATTTGATTCAAGTGGTTGTTTGCATCACGGAAACGATGCACTGAGCTCATGGAGCGGTATCCCATGGCGTCAAGCGAGGCAATGCAAAGCTAAGCAATTAGGTTTGCAGTTTAACTCTGGAGAACAATTGCCTCCGTTTGAGATAGAAGACAAGCATCGCGCGCAATACTGGCAACTGAGATACAGTGCGTTTGATTTGTCTGGCGAGCGATATCAGCTCGTGGTGTTGACCAATGTTGAACAGCTAATTAAGTCTACGGAAAGAGAAGCTTGGCAGAAGATGACACGTGTACTTAGTCACGAGATTAACAACTCTATCGCACCCATCAAGTCATTGGCAGAGTCATTGTTGGAGCTACTTGGTGCTGATCAGGACAACCCAAAAGTATCGAATGCTTTAGAAGTTATTGCGAACCGGAGCGGAAGCTTGATGGGATTTGTTGACCGTTACGCCAGTTTGAATCAAGTGTATGAACTTGACATCAAACCATTTGATATCGATATGCTGATACATAAAGTGGCTGGGCTTTTTGAATGGGATGTTACTTATCGAAAAAGCGGTATTCAGATTCAGTCCGATGAAATCATGCTAGAACAAGTGTTAATAAACCTACTTAAAAATGCCGTAGAAGCAAGCCCCAAGGGAAAACCAATTGAAATCAGGGTGAAAAAAATCAACCAAGTGGTGAAGATTTCAATAAAAGACCACGGCCCCGGTATCGCCAACCAAGACAATTTGTTTGTGCCCTTTTACACCACCAAGGCAAATGGAAAGGGGATTGGTTTGTCGTTGTGCCGCAACATTCTCGAGCAGCTGAACGGAAGGCTAGAGCTAAAGAATAGACACAATAGCCTTGGCGCAGAGGCCCTTATTCACTTACCTTTTTTGCAAGATTAAGTTGCTCATAAAAATTTAGACGTAAGTATAAATTTAGAACAATGTAAATCTTAAATTTATTTTAATGTTTTTCGTTTTCTGGACCATACTTTCTTAGCTCAAATACCATCACTTATGGTGCAGGTATTCGATGACTAAATGAAAGATTTACATTATGTATCGCCAGTAATAAGAGGCTTTGGAAAGCTCGTGTAAGGCGAATGGAGACAGTTAACATGACTTTCGCAAGACCGATAAAGCAACATCTATCCCATACTATATTCTTGTTTGTGGGCGTCTTCTCACTTGTTGGGTGTGGTAGTGACAATATAGTCCCTGAACCCGACCCCCTACCTGAACCCTCAGCTTCTGACGTACTTGTGCAAACGATTGAAAGTGCAACAGGGCAGAGTGTTTCGGCACTAGTACTTCCGGCAAGTGACGACTATTCTGCAATTCCTCAAGATCCTAACAACCCAATTACTGAAGAAAAGGTTATTTTGGGCCAACTACTGTTTCACGAAACTGCACTTGCTACTGAGGGGGTGAACACTTCGCGGTCGGGCACGTGGTCATGTGCTAGTTGTCATCATGCCGCTGCTGGTTTTAAAGCAGGTATACCTCAGGGTATTGGTGAAGGTGGTGATGGGTTTGGTGTAAGAGGTGAAGGTAGGTTATTAGCAACGGGATTTGATGGGAACTCTACTGATCCCACTTTGGTTCCCGACACTCAACCTTTTGCATCACCCACCATTTTGAATGGTGCTTATCAGGAGGTGATGTTGTGGAATGGTCAGTTCGGCGCGCAAGAAGGTGGTAATGTAAATATCAACCTCCCACCAGATGTACTAGCATCACCGGGCACACCAAAGGCTGAAAATGTAAGGCAACTCGCAGGGCTTGAGATACAAGCGGTCGCAGGCACTGGGGTGCACCGTCTAAACACAAGCGACAATTCTGTATTGCAAACCAATGGTGAGTACATTGCGATGTTTACTGCTGCTTACCCTGATGGAAGCAATGATGTGCTAGAGGATGCAAGTAAGGCCATTGCCGCCTATGAAAGAACTGTATTGGCTAACGAGGCGCCTTTTCAACAATGGTTAGCGGGTGACAGTACAGCAATGAGTGATGATGAAATAGCAGGGGCAACTCTGTTTTTTGGTAAGGCACAGTGTGGTTCGTGTCATCAGGGGCCTGCATTAAGTTCTCAAGTGGGAGTGGGTGCTAGCGAGATGTTTATGGCCATTGGCTTTGCAGATCTTGATATTCATCGCCCTGATGTAACAGGCAGAGTGACTTTGGCCGACAGTAGAGGACGAGGTGGGTTCACTAGAAACGCCGAAGATGACTACAAATTTAAAGTGCCTCAGTTGTATAACTTACTGGATAGTGACGTTTTCGGACACGGTGCTAGTTTTACTAGTGTGCGCGATGTCGTGGCCTATAAAAACGCTGGGGTTCCTCAAAAGGCGTTAGATGAGAGTGTACTCGACCCACGTTTTGTACCCTTGGGTTTGACCGAAGACGAAGTCGATTTAATTACAATTTTTCTCGAATCAGCTTTGTACGATGCAAACTTGCTGCGCTACCAACCAAGCATGCTGCCTTCGGGGAACTGTCTTATCGTTGCAGACGAGCAGTCTAGAATGGATTTGAACTGCTAGTGTTTTGTTACCAGCCGCGGGTCACATGCCATTTTTCTATCACCTTTTCTTTATCAACAAGGTAATAGTGGCTAAACTGCGCGGCTGTCGAACAAGCGTGATTGGGCAAAACTCTGATTACAGAGGCTAGTGGGAATGCATTGTAATTCATGGCGTGGTCTACGTTTTTGTGACGGATAATTCCGTGCTCTTGGTTGGCGTCGTAAACAATATAATCGTTAAGTGAGTTACCCGTAATGTCGCATACCAGTCCATAACCTTGATCTGTAGGGTGATTGGCGGTGCCTCTGTCTCGTGACATTGCCATCCAACCGGCGTCGGTAATGGCCCATTGTTTTTCTGTTTGATGCCCAATCACACTGGCTAACACACTTATCGCAATATCTTCCACGCCACACACATTTAACCCCGCCATGACTAAATCAAAAAAGGCGTACACTCCTGCGCGAACTTCGGTAATACCTGTTAAGTCGTCTATAGCAAAGGCTGTGGGAGTAGAACCAATAGATACCATTGGGCATTCGAAACCTGCTGCGCGCAATCGTTCAGCGGCCAGTAGTGATAGGTCTCGCTCTTGTCTGGCCATGGCAAGTTGATCTTCATGGGTGAAGCAAGAGTAAGACTCACCGGCATGAGTCATTACGCCGCATAACGCTATATTTTTAGATTGCTTCACTAGCTCAGCGATATCTAACAGCGCCTGATTGGCAGGTTCAATACCAGAGCGGTGACCGTCGGTATCCAGCTCAATCAGTACTTTAAAGGTACAGTCAAATTCAGCAGCTTTCTCAGTGATCATGGTAGCCATAGAGACGTTGTCAAAAATCACTTTCAAATCGCAACCTTGCTCAATTAAAGACGCTGCGGTCGCAAGCTTATTTGGCACTATGCCAACGGCATACAGAATGTTTGTATAGCCATTGGCAAAAAAGTGTTGGGCTTCTTGAAGTGTTGATACCGTAATACCAGTTACGTTACCCCCGTCTTCAATAAGCTTGGTTACGTCAACGGATTTATGGGTTTTAACATGAGGCCTAAGACTACATCCCAGTTCACCAATGTGCGCTGATAAACGGGCAATATTGTTTAGTAGCTTCGATTTTTCGATAAGGCAGCAAGGTGTGACTAATTGCGCAATAGAGGTTGGCGTGTCGGTCATTGGTCAGCTAAATCCGTAAAGTCAGTTTTTGAAGTTATACCTTCTGGCAATAAAGATAATAACAAGGATTATACGAGGGGCGAGTACTTATGACTTCTGCCCGTCAAACTATAAATAAATGGCACTTGTGTATATTAGAAATATAAATATTGCTGATAGTGGCGTCATGTTAGCTTACATCCATACTTAGAGCTCTATCAACATAGCGAAGCATTAATATGAATAAATCTAAACAGCTATTTACGCTTATTACGTCACAGGGTGAATTAGAGGTATCTCTAAAAGAAGTCGACGTACCACAGCCTAAACCACACGAGGTAATTGTACGTATGGAGGCGTCACCGATTAACCCCTCGGATATGTGGCCAATGTTCGGACCTGCCAGCTTAGAGAACGCTACTTTTGACGAGAACAAAAAAGCCTTAGTTGCACCCGTTCATAAACCCTTGTTGATGCGTATTAAGTCACGCTTAGATCAAACCTTGCCAATTGGAAACGAAGGTGCTGGAACCGTAGTGGCGGCAGGTGATAGTCCAGCTGCGCAAGCGCTAATGGGGAAAACTGTGTCTATTCTCACGGGCGCTGCATACACAGAGTACGCCTGTGTTCCTGTACAAGCCTGCTTGCCTCACATGAAGGGCACAACTGCACAACAAGCGGCGTCTTCTTTTGTCAATCCATTAACTGCCTTAGGTATGGTAGAAACCATGCGCATGGAGGGTCATAAAGCCCTTGTTCATACGGCAGCTGCGTCGAACCTAGGTCAAATGCTTAACAAGATTTGCTTGGAGCAAGGGGTTGATTTAGTCAATATAGTTCGAAGCCAAGAGCAGGTGGATATACTCAAAGGCATTGGCGCTAAGATCGTATTAGATTCTAGTAGCGAAAACTTCAAAGCCCAGTTGTACCAAGCGATTGACCAAACTGGCGCTACGTTAGCCTTCGACGCTATTGGTGGCGGAGAGCTAGTCAGTGACATCCTTACCATGATGGAAGCGTCGGGAAGTAAAGATGCGAAAGGGTTCAATACCTATGGTTCAGACACCAATAAGCAAGTGTATATCTACGGTGGTTTGGATTTCTCTCCAACTACACTAAATCGCGCTTATGGAATGACGTGGAGTATTGGCGGATGGCTACTAATGCGCTTCTTGGGCAAATTAGACAAGCAACGTGTGGGCGAGCTTTACCAAAAAGTGGCTACTGAAATTAACACAACCTTTGCGTCGTCTTACACCAAAGAACTGACACTGGAGGAAGCATTACAACCCGAGAATGTGGCTTTGTACAATGCTAAGAAGACGGGCGAGAAGTACTTGATAGTGCCTAACAAAGGTTAATCGAGATTGAACAACATCAAGTGAACGTCTGTGATGCTACTTTTGGCATCACAGACGTTTTTTACTTACTAGCCAACCAATCCTATGAGCTTATAACCACCTAACCCAACCACAGTGCATACCACCACACCGCCAGCCAGATTGCTCTTCCAAGAGTTTTTGAACATTCCCACTACCGATGTTTTGTTCATCACAACTAATAAGCCAATGGCGATAACAGGCAGTAAGAGCGCATTTGTGGCTTGAGCAAACAAAATAGCCGGTAAAGGTTTGAAACCCATTGCGGCAACCGTCACGCCTATGAGTACGATGACTAGCCATACAGCTCTAAAAACGCCACTTTTCATGTCATCACTCAAACCAAGTGCGCCGGTTACTGCATAAGAGGCTGCCAATGGCGCGGTGATTGAGCTTGTAAGCCCTGCTGCAAATAAACCTAAAGCGAAAAAGTATTGTGCAAAGTCTCCAAGTACGGGGCGCAGTTGTTCCCCCATGTTACTGGAATCTATCGATACTGCCTGATTGAAAAATGCCATCATTGCCGTAGCCATAATTACCAAAGTAATTAATCCACCAATACCAATCGCTTTCGCGGATTGCGAGCGGCATACTGAGATAGCACTGTGTTTGTCTGAGTTTTTGCTTGATTGGGCCACCAAGCTGGCATGTAAAAATAGATTATAGGGCACGATTGTTGTGCCAATTAGCGCAAGCACCGTGGTTAAGGTGGAGGTAGATAGTGTTGGCGTTACCAACTGGGAAAACATGGTGCTAAGGTCTGGTTTTGCTACCAACAGCGCAATGACAAAAACGCTGGCCATAATAAAAACCAGCAATACCAATACCCGTTCAATCAGTTTGTAACTCCCTGACCACAGTAGTGCAATGGTAATTACGCCTAGTAGAGCGGCCCAGCTAGCTACGCCTGTATCTACAAACGCGTTAAGCCCTATGGCAGCACCTGTTAGGTTGCCTGATTCATAAGCGGCGTTGCCAATGCCTATGGCACTAACGATTAGCGCGGCAAGCAGCCCTTTCAACCAAGGTATATCTACCATGTTTTTCATGGCACTTGCCAAGCCTTGTCCACTGGCTATTCCCAAACGAGCGGTCATGTCTTGTAACACAATCGTCGCGAAAATAGAAAACAGCAGCGCCCAGGCTAAATGAAAGCCAAAGTTGGCGCCAGCGAGACTTGCGGTAGTGACAGTACCTGGACCAATGAACGCAGCGGCGATGATGTAACCTGACTTATCGTTTTTCATTGAATACTCGTTGTTTTTATTGAGGCTTTTCACGCCAAATAGTGTTATTTGCTTGAGCAGCATAAAGAAAGTTTGGAAAAAGGCCAATCAAAAGAGCGAAGGTTTTTGGCAATTTCTAGGCTAGCGCTCTAGGAAACCCATACCTACTGACAAATACTTGAAACAGTGTTAGTTTTTAAAAGTGTTGTACCCTAACTAATAAAAAGGACTTTTACTTGAACTTCGCCCCCCGACGATTTTCCCTTTCGTATTTTATTTTTCCTACGTTCATTTGTTTGCTGCTTTTTAATATGGCTTTGGCACAGAACTATGAACAGGAACATCTGCATGTGGAACCGGCCCCTAGTTGGGTCAATATTCTGGATATAGAGTTACGGGAAGATATACCTGAGGGGCTGATTAGAAATGGTGTTTACTACCAGTTATTAGACAACCAAATACGCGTGGAACGAGACGGAACAAGGGCGTCATATACCCGTTATACCGAAACCGCGGTGAATAAAACGGGAGTGGAAACAAGCTCGCAAATCAATATCGACTTCGACCCAGCATATCAAAAGTTAGTGTTAAACCATCTTGCCGTAATTCGGCAAGGAGAAGTAATAGACAAAATAGATGAAGCTAGATTATCTATTTTTAATCGTGAAGATGATCTAGATAGTCTTATCTACAATGGTGATTTAACGCTGAATGTATTACTGGAAGATGTTCAGCCGGGTGACACAATAGACTACAGCTATACGCGGTTTGGCGCGAATCCCGTTTACAAAGGGTTGTTTTCATACGCACAAGGCTTGCGCTGGAACGTGCCTCTGCATCGTCAAAATCTTCGAGTATTGTGGGGTAAACCTAACGCTTTGAATATTGAAACCCGCTATACCGATTTAACCTATGTTGAACGGGAATTGAATGGGTTCACTGAATACGTTTTTTCAATGGAGGACGAGCCGCCACTTGTTATTTCCAGTGAAACACCCGATTGGTATGACCCTTACGATGCCGTCTACTTTAATGAAACCGCTGATTGGGGGGAAGTCATCGACTGGGCATACCCCATGTATCAATTTGGTGATACTCACCCAGATATTCGTGCAGTCGCTAACCAAATCTTAGCATCACACCATACGACAAATGAGCAAATTGTTGCTGCATTGCAATATGTTCAAGAGAAGGTCCGCTATGTTGGTTTAGAAATGGGGCAGAACTCGCATATGCCCACGCCACCTAACGAAACCCTAGCGTTAAAATACGGCGACTGTAAAGATAAAACAGCATTGCTTATTGCTTTGCTCAATGCTTTGGGAGTGAAAGGGTATCCTGCATTAGTGGATACTGACTACGCCACAAGCCTAGTCAATTTGCCTGCGGGCGTAGCAATGTTTAATCACGTCATTGTAAAGGTTGAACACAACAACCAAGCATATTGGCTTGACCCAACATTGAGTGCGCAATTTGGTGCCCTAGACGATATTTATCAGCCAGATTATGGTTACGGTCTGGTGTTAAAAGCGGGGGAACAAGATCTCACCTATATGGCGATAAACGGCGAAGTCTCCCAAGAATCAATAGTTGAGCGTTACACGATTCCCGAGAATGTCACAGACCCTATACGCTTTGACGTTGAAAGCACTTACACCGGTTATGAAGCCATGAGAGTACTGTGGCGCCTTGAGCAAGATGGTCAAAAAAACGTAGAGCAAGACTATGTTAACTATTATCAGCGTCGGTACCCTGGGTTGTCATTGGTTGATTCGCTTGATGTAGATAATAATACTCAGTCGGGCGTTTTACGCACGAATGAAACTTATTCTATTAGTGAATTTTGGGAAAAAGGTGACGAGCACTGGGAGACAGACTTTTACCCCGCAGTAATTCGCAATAGCGTGTACAAGCCAGATGATATTCATCGAAATGGACCTTTGTCATTTATTTATCCAAACAATATTACCTATCGCATTGAAGTCACTTTTCAAGAGGATGACTGGGAGTTTCACAATGAAGAGTTTTCTCAGGACAATGATTTTTACACCTTTGATTACTCCGTTACTTTCGATGGCAAAGTGCTAACACTCCTTTACCATTTTAACGCGAAAACAGACAACATCCCCGCTGATCAAATTCAAACGTATTTATCGGAGCGTGAAGCTTTGATGGACAATACGTACTACGGGATCATGAAATACGCAAAGCAAACTGAAACCCTTTCTTCAGAGGAGTTTACCAACTTCCAATTAATTGGCATGGTTGCTCTTATTTATATTCTTGGGACTATTTACGTCATTATTGAGTGGAGAACGGAATCAGGAAAAAGACCAGAGTTTGAACATGCCCGTTTTTATCCTATCTCACCGCTAAAGTTTGTATTCATGTGTGTGGCTACCATAGGGATCTTTCAAGCGTATTGGATGTACAGGAATTGGCGAGCTATTCGGTTACAGACAGGTACTCCAATGATGCCAATTGCCCGAGGGATCTTTTTGGTGTTTTGGCTCTATCCGTTTCACCAAGCATTGAAGCGAGAACATGAGGCGAATGGTAATAACCCCACATTGTTTAACAGTGCAATAGCTGCAATTTTAACCATAAGTTATTTTTGTGTTTCGGTGTTCCAGTGGGCCACTGACAATGATGCTTTGGCTATGTTGTCTATCTTCGTTATGGCTTTTTTACTACTGCCCTTTGTTATCGCTGTTAATCAGTTTAACCACAGTGACGACACAGCTCTGCAATACAATTCGAAGTGGCATACTCGTCATGTATTCAACGGGATCTTATGGTTGCCGGTACTAGCTATCACGGGATTAACATCGACACCTTTGTTCCCGAGTAGTGAGGTTGTAAGCGAAGGTCAGCTTATGGAGCGTGACCTTAAATTCTTTTATCGCCAAAAAATTATTCCAGCAAATGAAGACATACTCTATTTCTATAGTGATGCTTTATGGGATGTTAAGGAGGATGGTAATGGATTTACTGATACACGAGTATTTTCGTATTGGAAAGATGAAAACGACGTTTTTCAGTCAGACGTTGCTTTATTTACTGAGATTTCCGACATCGAAGTAGAGCCTGCTGACAATGAGTTTGATAATACTATTGTGACGATAACTCGTGATGACAGTTCTACTTTTATTCTCTTTGTGTCTGCAATCAATGATAAAGATGACATCTTTGTCAGTGAGCTCAAACAACGATGGATGAATAGTAAGGAATAGCGAGTATCGGTCTTGCTATTCCAAAAATGTAGTCCGGTCATTGAGTATCAATCACGACCGGACTTTCATATGTTAGTTAATAACGTGCCACTGGGTTTGCCTTCCACCTAAGTACCAAACGTTTTTACCATCAAATACGGCGTCTTGTTCCAGTTTTATTTGGATCCACTGGTTGTCCCATTCTGGCACTTGCGTCGCTATATTCCCTTCAATAGCGTAAACCGTATTCGGATAGAGTTTCCAATCACCTTGCACCGGGGTAGGGCCTTGGTTGTCCCACATGCCTATGGTTGGGCCCGAGGCGTGGCCCACGAATCCCAGCGGATGGGTATAGGTGCTGCTGACGATACTTGCGGCTTTACTGTCGGCAATTGTGTTGGCCAGTATTTCATTCCCAGTGCTTCCGGTGGTGAAATTGCCTGTGAGTATGTCTTGCCATTGGTTACCCACACCCAGCGCTTCTTTGAGTCCTTCGGGAACGTCACTTTCGCCCAGGCGTAACACATAAGCCATTTCTTGGGTGTCTGTACACAGGTTCAAATAGCAAATACCTACATCGGTGTGCAATATGTCTCCGGGTTCAATTAGCATTCCCGGAGCCCCCATAAATACATCTTCTTTGGTCGTCTTATCACCCTGGCGTTGGACATTAACATAGGGTTGAAACCAAGGCCGCACTTGAAGTTCTTCGAACCGCTCTCGAATATACCAAGCAACATCGTCTGTAGTAGTTACACCTGGTGTAATGACTTTATTTGAGAAGGCTTCAGCGATAACACCTCTCGCAATACTGACTACTTGAGGATATACCTGTAGCTCTTTTTCTGTGCGGGTTTCCAACCAACGAACCACAAGGTTTTCCGCACTGACTAGTCGTTTTTGGTACTTTGTAGGGAGGTTAGCAACCAGCTGGTTGTATAATCCAACACTTAAACCGTCTGCCAGTGCCCAATCTTTGCTGGTGTTGATGCCAATGCGTTGCGGATCTCGCTCTTCGATGATTTGCGCCAATCGCTGCCACTGCTCAGCTGTTGTACCACCGTCCCATATGGTGGGATAAACATTACCAATCGCATATCGGCTCACGCTAAAGCGCTCTACCGTGCCATCTTCTTGTTTGCTGAACACCAACATAGTTGTGCGTCTTGCCGCAAAGGTGGGTTGGGGTACTAAGGTGTAAAAAAGCCGATCTTCGCCATACTCACGATTAATGACCAGCCACATATCAATATCGGCCTCTGCCATCAATGTGGGGAGTAGGTTATCTAACCTGTCTATCACCATGTCGTTTAATGGTGTCACTCTGTCTTTGAACGAGAGTACACTTGGCATTTCAGTGATCTGACGCCCTTGAGAAAACTCTTGTGCGTTAAGCATTACAGAAAATATGGCTAGTATTGTTGCGAGTATTTTGGACATAGCTGTGGCTGTTGTTGGATATTTGAACATCAGTATGCCAGTGATTTTCATAAAGATCAGTGTGTTACTTCTATATTTTGTACAAGCCATGAGTTGGTACTACCAGCTAGCGTATTTACAAATGCCCCGCTATACCGTTCAATCTAGCCTATTGAATCCCTTATTTCTTAAAACACGATTATGATCATTTCTAATTTTCAGCACGATATTGAAACGCCTACTGGAACCATGCGTACTTACCGTTATTCTCCGGTAGAAACGGGCAACTACCCTTGTATCATCTTTTATTCAGAAATTTTTCAACAAACTGCACCTATTGCTCGTACTGCCGCAATTTTAGCTGGGCATGGGTTTCACGTGCTAGTGCCAGAGGTTTTTCATGAGCTAAATCCCATTGGTACTGTGCTGGGCTATGATGATGAAGGTAAGGAAAAGGGTAATAACGATAAATGGGCTAAGCCCCTCGAATCTCATGACAGTGATACCGAAGCGCTTATTGCATTTGCCCAATCGTTAGAGGGTTGTAATGGTAACGTGGGTGCAATGGGGGTTTGCATTGGTGGCCACTTGGCTTACAGAGCAGCGCTAAATCCAAAGATTAAAAGCGCGTTTTGTTTGTATGCCACCGATATCCACAGTGATACTTTACCAGCGCAAACGGGCAATAACTCTTTTGAACGAATGAAAGATATTCAAGGCGAAATTCACTTTGTATTCGGTAAACAAGACCCTCATGTGCCTGTAGATGGCCGAATAAAAATTTACAACGCCTGTCAGCAAAGTGGTATTAACTTTCAGTGGCAAGAGGTTAACGCGCAACATGCGTTTATGCGTGACGAGGGTGAGCGCTATGATTCAGCATTGGCTATTCAAATGTATTTGCAGTCAGTGGCGCTATTTAACCGCACGCTATCGTAGAGAACCGATAAACCAGTTATTTTTTGTTTGAAAAATAGTCTGGCCTAATTGTGAGTTAGGCGTAGTATGGTTTTTAATCTAGGTTGTAGCAGAATTTGGAATTGCCATGAAATTTAATGTCACAAAAAGTATTGTTGTTAATGCGCCATACGAGAATGTTCGCCCGTTAATCGAAGATTTTAATTACTGGAATTCTTGGTCACCTTGGGTAGTACTTGAACCCGAATGCAAGGTAACTGTTGAAGGTGATGTAAATCAACCAGGACACAGTATGCGCTGGGATGGCGAGCTTATTGGTGCGGGGCAAAACATCATTCGTGAATCATCACCCGAGCGTATTGACTACAATTTAGAGTTCTTTAAGCCATGGAAATCAAAAGCTGATGTGAGCTTTGTATTAGAACCATCCGACGGCCAGACTAAGGTAACTTGGACGATGGATTCCAGTATGCCTTTCTTCTTGTTTTTCATGATCAAATCAATCAAAACCTTTGTGGGCATGGACTATGAACGTGGTCTTAAAATGATTAAAGCCATTGCAGAGGAAGGTTCATTAGATTGTGAAACTATAAACAGCGACACAATGGACTACAAAGGTTTCTCATATCGAGGGATTCAGCGTACTGTGGCTATTTCAGATATGCCTGAAACCATGTCCAAAGACTTTGAAAAAATTGTCAATGATATTGTTATTCAGGGGAATAAAGCCGCTGAGCATTGGATATGTGTTTATCCAAAATTTGATTTGAAAAAAGGCGTTGCTACTTATATTGCTGCTGTTTCTGATGAAAATTTAGATGACCTTGAGCTTGATAGTCACTATGTTTCGGGCAGTGTGCCAAGTGGTAAAGCCCTAGAAATAAAGCACAACGGCAGCTATGAGTTTCTGGGTAACGCCTGGGCCATGGGCATGATGAATATGCAAAGCAAAAAGCTAAAGGGTAAAGACTATCCGTTTGAGCAATATTGGAATAGCCCTACGGAAGTAAAACCCAACGAGCTAAAAACTAGCGTATTCTTCCCACTTAAAAATTAACTAGAAAAGCCTCATGCTATTTTAGCATGAGGCTTTTTAACGACGTTGTTAGTTCTCTAGTTGTAATGCGGTGGCTGCCGCAAGCACTAGTTCAGCCGACGGACGTACCTTAAAATCAGGGTTAACGTAGCTAAAAAGTACTTGGCCTTGTTCACTCAACATAAAAATCGCAGGTGCAGGGAGTACAGGGCGACCTTCCGCGTCCATAGAAAGGTTAATACCGTAACCCTTGTATTTTTCAGCAGTGGTATCGTCTACATAAAATCCAATACCGAATTCCCGAATAGTATCTAGTGAAGCATCTGATAACAGAGTGACTAAAAACTCAGTCTCTAGTTTTTGCTCTTGCAAACGCTCTGGCGTTTCGGGTGATATGGCTAAAATCTGATAGCCAAGGTCGACAAGATCTTTCTCAATATCCTTCAGTTGGGCAAGCTGCCGATTGCAATATGGGCACCAACCGCCACGATAGAACAATACAATCGTTGGCTTTTGCATAGTCAATGCTTTTAAGCTAACGGGCGTGCCATCGGCCATTTGTAAAGTTGTTGAAGGAGCCATTTGGCCGTTAAGTAGTGGCGTAACAGCATTGGCCTGCTCTGCGATAACACCCCGCTCTAATGCGATTACACCAGTTGCACCAAATAGACCACCGAGCGCTAGAACGGCAATAGCCACATACTTTTTCATTGGATTCTCCCAAACGTTAATATTGTTTTACCTTGCGCTTATGCGCTTTGGGTAAACAAAGACCGAGAATGGAATCTAAAAATTTCACCTATTTTTTTACGCTTGAGAGAATGCTTGCAAAAATTAATTGGCTAAGCTTTCAAGTTTTGATTGCGCTTCAGAAAAGCTGTGTTCGCCGTTTGGCATGTTGAGCCCTTCTGCATAGACAAATTGAATGTCTGTTAATCCGATGAAAGCGAAAAAGTCTTTCAAGAACTGAGTTTGAGAGTCTTTTTCAGTACCTTGATACATGCCACCACGGGTAGCAACAACAATAACTCGCTTATTTTCTAACAAACCTACTGGTCCTGTCTCAGTGTATTTAAACGTAATACCAGCGCGAGCAATACGGTCAGCCCATGCTTTAAACGTTGAAGGAACGCCAAAGTTGTACATAGGAATGGCCACAATCAAGGTATCGCTGTCTTGCACTTCTTGAATTAGCGTGTCTGATACATTAGCCAGCTCAACCTGAGCTTCGGATCTATCATTTGCGGGCGTCATCCAAGCGCCCATTTCTGCTTGTGACAAATGGGGTAAGGGTTCTGCTGCGATATCGCGGGTGACAACTTTAGCAGCTTGTAACAATGTAAAATGATCTGCGAGTTGATTGGCCAGAGCGTTTGATTTGCTTTGCTCGCCATTTAACGATGACTTAATCAGTAAAATATTGCTCATGTTAGATTCGCCTTATTGTGCAGTTGCGGGTAGGTATCAATAAACTGATGACCATTATTGATTGAAAAAGGGGGCAGCAAAATTTGTAAAATTAAGACACTTCATTCGAAAAAATAGAATGTTTGATGCGGCTACTAAACCGGCGGGGAACGCTGGTTCGTTTATGCCGAATGGATTGTACTATCTTTACTGATGCAAACTCGGTGTGCCCCATTGCTATAGTTCAAGACGACTTTTTAATCGCAATATTAATATGTGACGTAAGCACACTATTCATTCCATGTCGGGAGTTAGTTATGGCAAGAGCATTGGTAGCAGCAGAGCACGACCTTGGTGGTTTATTGGTAAAACGGGTATTGCCTCATCAAGAAAAGCGGATGGTAGGGCCATTTATTTTCTTTGACCAAATGGGGCCTAGCGACTTTCCAGCAGGAAGGGGCATTAATGTGCGCCCTCATCCTCACATTGGATTGTCTACATTAACCTATTTGTTTGATGGTTCGATATTGCATCGGGATTCGTTAGGCAATCACATAGAAATCTCTCCCGGCGACGTTAATTGGATGACCGCAGGAAGAGGTATAGTACATTCAGAGCGGGAATCATTTGAGGTTCGCGCAAACAAACATTCCATTAGTGGTTTACAGTGCTGGATAGCACTACCTGAACACATGGCAGAGTTAGCCCCCTCTTTTGCTCACGTGAAAAAGCAAGACTTGCCTCACTTTATTCATGAAGGTGTGATGATGAGGCTGGTGGTGGGCGAAGCCTATGGAATGAGTTCTCCTGTGAAAAGCTACTCTCCCATGTTTTATGTTGATGTAGTGGCATCTGAAGGCAGCGTTTTAGATAAACCTGACCCCAAACAAGAGTCGGCTGTCTTTGTGGTGTCCGGCAAGTTAACCATAGGAGGCATCAGTTATACTCAAGGAGATTTTGTCTTACTGGATGAAGATGATAAGCAAATTCACGTCGAGGAATGTGGACGCTTTGTGATGTTGGGCGGCGATAAGTTTGAAACCGTGCCGTACATGCACTGGAATTTTGTGTCGTTTAGTAAAAGTCGTATTGAACAAGCAAAAGAGGACTGGAAAAACGGTAAGTTTCCAAAAATACCAGGTGATGATAAGGAATTTATTCCTCTTTGAAGCATTCGGTTTAATCGAATTATGTACCCTATTATTGCTAATAAATTTTTACTGTCGAATTGAGTAAGCTAGCCCCACTAAATCAATTCGAGGATACACAATGAAATACGTGAGAAAGTCTGACAGCAGAGGTACAGCAAACTTCGGTTGGTTGCAAAGTAAGCATAGTTTTTCGTTTGGTAGCTACTATGACCCAAATCATATGGGGGTGTCGGTGCTACGAGTGATCAACGATGATACGGTTAAACCTGGGGCTGGCTTTGACACCCATGGTCACCGAGATATGGAAATTATTTCGTATGTTATTGAAGGCGCACTGAAGCATAAAGACAGCACGGGAAATAGCTATGAGGTGCCGGCTGGTGAAATTCAGCGAATGAGCGCGGGTAAAGGTGTTATGCACTCTGAGTTCAATGCGTCGAACACTGATGACGTGAAATTCTTACAAATATGGATTCAGCCCAATGTGATGGGAATTGATCCTAGTTACGAACAAAAAGCCATTGCACAAAGTGGGCGTTTAACGCCTTTGGTAACTCCTAACGGTGAAGCGGGTTCACTGTCAATGAACCAAAATGCGAGTATGCACCGTTTAGTACTTGAACCGGGCGAAGGATATGAGTTGGTAACAGGCAATAGAGTGGGTTACTTGCACATTATAAAAGGTGAGTTAGAAGCTCAAGATGAGCTACTCAGTGCCGGCGATGCTTTTGCAATTGGAAACAACGAAAGGGTGTCGCTGAAGGCAAAGAGCACTATTGAGGCAATTTGGTTCGATTTACCGCCGGTGTAGATGTACCTTGATGTGTAATAAGCTTAGCCGAGTTCGTTTAAACAAAGATATCGTAGCTCGCCAAGGAAGGCGCGAGCCGCTGGGCCCAAGCTGTCAGCATCGTTAAATAGCAAATGCAGTTTGGCCTTTCTACGGGAATTCATATTCAACTGAATCGCTTGTAGCTTGCCTTCTTGCAGCTCGTTTTCAATCAATGGAACTGGTAACCAAGCAAAACCAAAACCATTCACTATCATGTCAACTGAGGTGCGAATATGAGTGACAGTCCATCGTTGCTCCGCGCCAAGCCAACCTGCATCTTTTTTCGCTGATAGCGAAGAATCCCGAACCACAATCTGACGATGGGATTTGAGATCTTCGAATGTTCGTTCTCCCTCAACTGTGTTGAGTGGGTGAGTAGGGCTAGCAACCGCCAGAAAATCAATTTCACAAAGTTCTTCACTAAATAAACCACTGATGGGGAAGGGGGCTATAGAAATATCCACCTCTGAGTTTTTCAGCAATTCGCTTGAACCGTTTAGCACTGACTCCATGAGTTCAATACGAAGTACTGGAAATTCTTTCGATACGGCGTCACATACTTTGTATATCAAATGTGGGGGAAATATTTCATCGACGGCTATTCTCAGTTTAGTTTCAATACCTTCACCAAGATGAACACCAATGGCTTCTATTTTTTCCGCTTCTTCAAGCAGGTAGTTTGCTCTGCGGAGCATCAATTCTCCAGCCTGAGTCAGTGTGGTTTTCCGCCCCTCAATCGTGAAGAGTTTTACGCCTAAGGCGTGCTCTATTTTGTTAACTGCGCTGTGAATACTCGACTGACTTTTGTGTACCCCCACAGACGCTTGATTAAAGCCGCCGTACTCGACAACCGCTAAAAACATGCGCCACTGCTCAAGGGTGATCTTCAACATAATAGGTTCCAGTCAGAAAACGTATTCTGTTTTAGATAATATTAGCCCTCTGCTTTAACTTCAACGTTCTATTAAGTCGAACGTTAAGTGATTTACGGCAGCGATAAGTAGTTACATTGCTTACAGTTGTATTTTTGTTTGGCGTTA
>JALUXV010000112.1 GCA_027013165.1 Alteromonadaceae bacterium | reverse complement strand
GATCCCCTACACCATCGACCTATCCATACGCAGCCAGATCAGCAACCCCAACCTGCTCGCACACATCGACCGCGTCGGCAAACTATTTTATCGCCGCGAGGGGTAGTCAGTTATCGACGTGGCGTGCGAACAGATTTTTTCTTGCCCCCCCCCTTTTTTTCTTACGCTTCAGCAATTAGATTGGAAGTAAATCGCGGACAGATAATCAGGCCAGGGAGCCCTGAACGCTTTATCATTTCATAATGCCTGTTAACTGTGACTCGCACGACTCATTATCAGAGGGAAGGTGTGTATGTGGCGCTACCGGTTTTTTGAATTTTATTCAAGTTTTTTCAATGAAATACTGAATCTTTTGGGTTCGCTAGCAAGGCTTCATCTACCCCCCAAAAAGAACATTCATCACCTTCCTTTCATAATGCTTATTTGCTCGTTGTCTGCTTTTACAATGCCCGGTGACGCGGAAGCTGCATACGGAGCAAGTGTGAACAGGATATACTTTACTGATAGTACGGGTAATACTATCACATCTGCTTACACTGGGCAGAAAATCTTTGCTGTTGGAGTGATACAGAATACGACACCAAGCACACAGCCTGGATCCAATGGTGGAAATGCAATTCTTGATATTTTTGGAAAAATAGTAAGCCCTTACGGCAACCAAAAGAATACTGGACTAACTTGGAATAATACGAGCTTCTCATTAAATCAGCAGCGAACTTTTTCGTTTGCAGTAACCGTGTTAAGCCAAGGCACTTATACTGCAACGTTCGAAGTGGGCGATATTAACTATTTGCAAAATAACAATGCTGCCATACACCGCTTTTCTTCATTGTCAGCAAGCATCTATATAAAACCTAAATTGGCAACTTCGTTGACGATGCAAAGTAAAACTGTGATAGCCGGGAATCAGATTACATTAACAGCTACGCTTAAATCAGGCACAACTCCTTTGAATGGTAAAACAGTAATGTTTAGTGGACCGGGCGGCGGTTGTACGACTCAAACAAAGTTCGGTGTTGCTAGCTGTAGCTATAAACCGACGGGTAGCGGAACCATTGTGGCCGCTTTTCAAGGCGACTCGGTTTATAAATCCACTACGGGGACGGCATCCTTAACATACAATAAACGTACAACTGTACTTACACTGCCCAACAGGACAGTTACTGCACTGAACCCGGTGACATTGACAGCCTATCTGAAATCCGGCAACACGGGCTTAAGCGGCAAGAAAGTGACATTTACCGTTTCTGGTGGCAACGAAGGATGCACCGCTTGGGCAACAAACTCAACAGGCTTTGCAAGTTGTACTTATACTCCGACTTATGGAGGAACAATTACAGCCAATTTCGCTGGAGATTCGATATATAAAAGCAGCGCCAATACAGCTATGCTAACCCGAAACAAAAGATCAACAAAAATAATAGTAACCACACCCGCTGCAGGATTTAATGCAGGAAGTAGTGTATTACTCAAAGCACAACTATTAACCGGCGTTGCTGCTGTTCCCAATAAAACAGTAAGCTTTGCCATCAACAAAACAACAGCATGTTCTGGAATAACAAATAGTCAGGGGAACGTTCAGTGCACGTCGGTATTAGACATGGGAGGAACTGTTACAGCTTCATTTAAAGGCGACCAAGATTTCGCATCTTCCTCGGGTACTGCCCAATTAACCAGAATGATTGTGCAAGCTTCCCTTGAATTTCGGTTCCTGAATATAAATGGAAAGGTGCTCCCCGGAACCTATAAAGTTGACCTAACATATCCCAATGGTTCCGTGGTGTCGAAAAGAGGTGTTTATAGTAGCCCTAAATCGCCCGCAATTGTATTCAGCGGCATGAACATGGTTAATGGGACTTATACATACAAGGTAAGTTATCTATCCAATGATGGTCAAAATATTTGGGAGTATTGGGGCTCAGGCCAAACAACGATATCGAACACCAACTTTAATCAGAAGATAACGTTCACAAGAAACATGCCCTATATGCTCGATGCAATATCCAGCACACACAATACGACTGTTGGCAATGCAATTACTATCACTCCAAAGATTAGTAATCCATCAGGCGGAAAACAGCAGCAGATTAAAGGGTACATTGCTTTAATCGGCTCAAATGGAAATACAGTGTTGCCAGACAATGCGTCTGGCTGGACGACAGGAACGGTAGTGAAGACGGGGGCGATTATCTCGTTACCAGCTTTAACTTTTAGCAACCTATCAGCGGGTAGATATGCACTGATTACAAAAACAAGAACATTAGTGAACAATATTTGGAAAGATACTGATCATTGGGCTCCAACAAGTGGATTTATAACTGTGTCCCAGCCCGTTAAATCAGCGACAGTCACAGGACTTAAATTCAATCCGGCACAGGTCTCAGCTGGCAGAACATTTAGTTCAACTTTCACAGTCAACAACACAGGTAATATCGCAAGTAGTTTCTTTATTCAACCCAAGTTACTGAGTAGCGCAGGCACTTTGGTTATGACCTATCCCGTTCAATCGACCGGTGCGATAAAAGCAGGTGGTCGTACGCCAATAAACATCTCAGGATTGAAGCTTCCAGTAGGAACCGCAGCTGGAACATATCAATTTAAGGTGTCTATTTGGGACAAAAAGCCCTCTGTTGTCGGCGCACAGAAATTGACCTCCGCAGTGAAAAAATTAGTAGCTTTACAAAAGATTGCAGGCAGTTTGAAGGTGGATTTTTCCGCTGGAGCGGGAACTAAAGTATACACTATAAATGAAGTTGCAACGGATCCTACGAATCAATTTTTTGATTACGAAGTTTTGCCTGTCAAAGTATTCGACAAATTCGGAGCTTTAGTAACTGTACCGACTTCAGACAAATCCCGTTTATTTGCTGTCATTAAGGGATTGGACGAAATCAAAAACACAACAACTTTTATGTATGATACGAATAAAAAATTGGGAATTCAGGCGGGTGCATTTGGCGCTAGCTACATCATCGCACAAGCTGCGACAGATGCACTAGGCATAATATCTCCCATTGATGCGCCAGCTGCCCTTATTTCAGGAGGCTTGACTAAAATTCACAGCACACTGGGAATGATGGCTGATGGTTTTGTTACAGGTGCTTCCCTTGCTGTCGTCCTCAGAAAGGGTACCGAAGCGTTATCTTTTCAGAAATTATACATGGATGCCGCCAAACAAATGATAGCAACTGCTGAACAAAAGGGCGTAGCCACCTATGAGCAAATCCGTCAGGCCTACCGATTTTTAAAAGCCTCAGAGGTGTATGGGGATCTTGCATATATAACATTTAAACTTGCAATTGAGAGTACGAATGTAACTTTACTTGCAAGTGCCAAAAATGGATTAATCAATCAAATACCTGTTCTGGGAACGATGTGGTCCAACTATCAAGCGGGGGCTAATGCTGGTGACTTACTAGCAAACCTTGTAAAAGCTGCTATGTG
>JALUXV010000111.1 GCA_027013165.1 Alteromonadaceae bacterium | reverse complement strand
TACCCGAAGAAAACCCCTTACCCAGCGTTGTTGTATGAACACTCAATTAGACGAATATACTGACCTACCTTGGCGACATCCAGAACCATTCACTCTCGTTTGGCACATAGCCAACGATGACATAGATCATTATCAGCATGTGAACAACGTGGCCTACCTCAGACAAGCCGAGGCCACGGCGTGGGCTCACTCAAATGCTTTAGGTCTTTCATTTGAAGACTACAAACAGTTAGACAGAGGAATGGTTATAAAGCGCCACGAATTAGACTATATTCTAGCTACCCACCACAATGACGAACTCATTTGTGGTACGTGGATAACCAATTGCGACGGTAAACTTAGCTTAAAGCGCCAATTTCAATTTATTTGCAAACGCCGCAAAAAAACCGTATTCGAAGCTCAAACCACCTTCGTTTGCGTTAGTCTGAGTACAGGGCAACCAAAGCGCATGCCAGATTTATTCAAATCGATTTATGGCGATGCTCGGCTATTAAAGGAATAACGACTGTGAACACGCGTTGGGTACTTGTTATTGCGCTAATAATTTCTGTGTCATTTAACCTGTACCTTTGGCTCGAGTTAAGTAATGTAAATGTGCTGAGCTCCCCGCCTGAGTCTACGAGTAGTTCATTACAAACAGAAGTGGTGTCAGAGTATGGGGTGAATGACGATGCACCGCCTGTTGTACAAAACAATACTTCAATCGAAATACCCACAAGAACAAACGACGCCCTTGAAGCGAACGCCAGCAATAGTGAAAAGCAATATTCCCAGGATGAACTAGATAACCTTTTGAATGAAGGACGCTATGGTGAGCTTACAGAACAACTATCAGTACTTCTTAAACAATACCCCAATGACGAGAAACTACTTTTAGTTGAAGCGGAATTGCTACTTCGCACTCGCCCCCTTCCCAATGCGTTAGTGCATTTGTATGACTTACTAGAGCTATCATTGAGTTATGATGTTCACCAGAGTTTGGTCTCACAAATCAACACGCGTTATGAGCAAGCAGAAAGAGAGTTCATTCGCTCCGGTAACTGGGATCTGCTCGCACAGCTGTGTGAGCCTTTATTCCAACGTCTGCCTACACATCGCAGCTATATTCTGTCGCTGGCAAGAGCTTACGCTATGCAAGAAAAACTCATTTTGATGGAAGACGTTCTGGCAGCGCTTCCTCTAGATGATTACGACGCGATGCGCATTCGCAACAAGGCTTATGCTGATAATAGCGAAGAAGTCGCTGCCAACGACAATTATCAATCAACAGAAACACCGCCATTCTTTGACGACAGTGAAGCCACCATCATCGATTTAGAGCGGCGTGGAAATCAGTACCGCATCGACGTAAAGATGCTTAACAACAGAGCGCAAATGATCCTCGATACCGGGGCAAGTACCACGGCAATTACGCAAGATATGTTTGCACGTTTGGGTAGATTTAGACGACTGACATTTATTGGGAATTTTGATGTGCAAACCGCATCTGGCTCAATCAACGCTCCCATGGTTCAGATACCTGCATTCTATTTGGGGCCGTATCAATTTGAAAGAGTGTCGGCACTCGTACTTCCCAAAGAGGCCTTACCCAATGCAGATGGACTGCTTGGAATGAACATTCTGGGGCAATTTGATTTTTCTATCCGTCCAGAAGAAAGCACTTTAGTACTTCGAGAGCGTTAAAGAGCATTCTAGGCTAGTACGTGTCAGTTATGCATCTGGGGAGGACTGGCCTCGCTGAGAGGAAGCGGTGGACGTTTTACAGCACGCATGAACCCAGCGTAATTCCTTAAAGTGAGTAACACTTTGGTATAGTAGAGAGGAAGCAAGAGACTTTTTACAGCCGTCTGAGGTATGGATACCGAAGCCGAGCCCCATGGATGGGTCTGGCGTGCGGTAAAAAGTCCCTTGCTTCCTCTCAAAACACTCTATACAGCGATTAAAGCGTTGCGCAAAGTCTCGTGCCTTGATCGATTGCGCGTTTAGCATCGAGCTCAGCGGCCACATCAGCCCCGCCGATTAAGTGGTAAGTACTATTTAGCCCCTCAACGATATCGCGCATGGGTTCTTGGCCTGCACATATCACCACATTGTCAACGGGTAGCACACGAGGCTCACCATCAACGGTGATATGAAGTCCTTCATCGTCGATTTTGTCGTAGCTCGCGCCAGCAACCATTTTTACGCCTTTAGCGAGCAGACCTGCTCGGTGTGCCCAGCCGGTGGTTTTACCCAAGCCTGCACCCACTTTGGTAGATTTACGCTGAATGAGCACAATGTCTCGTGGTGAAGCTTCCGGTTCTGGCGTAATACCTTCAATGCCTGAACGAGCTTCTAAGGTCATGTCGATACCCCACTCTTTCATAAACGCAGGAATATCTTGGCTTGGCGTTGATTTACCATGAGACAAAAACTCCGCCGTATCAAAACCGATGCCACCAGCACCGATAATAGCCACAGACTTTCCTACGGGCTTTTTGTATTTGAGTACATCAAGGTAACTGAGTACTTTTTCGTGCTCTATACCCTCAATCGCTGGGGTGCGAGGTTTTATCCCTGTTGCGACAACAACGTCATCAAACCCTTCGTCGTTAAGTGTTGACGCATCAACATGGGTATTGAGTTTAAGGGTGATATTGTTGTGGAGTTCGATTTGGCGACCAAAGTAACGCAAGGTTTCGTAGAACTCTTCTTTGCCCGGTACTTGTTTGGCTACATTAAACTGCCCACCAATTTCGCTGGCAGCATCGTAAATGACTACGTCGTGACCCCGCTGTGCACAGGTTACCGCAGCGGCTAAACCTGCTGGTCCCGCACCAACAACTCCAATGCGTTTTTTGGTTTCAGCGGGAGTAATATTTAACTCGAGTTCGTGACAAGCGCGAGGATTGACCAAGCAGCTGGTGAGTTTGCCGTTGAACACGTGATCCAAACACGCCTGATTGCAACCAATACAAGTATTGATCTCGTCACTGCGGTTTTGTTGAGCCTTACGCACAAAATCTGCATCGGCCAAAAACGGACGTGCCATAGAAACCATATCTGCGTCACCGCGCGCTAATACTTCTTCAGCCACCTCTGGCGTGTTAATACGGTTTGAGGTAATAACTGGAATAGTTAAGGCATCGCGGAACTTGGCGGTTACCCACGTAAAAGCTGCGCGAGGTACTTTAGTGGCAATGGTCGGAATTCGAGCCTCATGCCAGCCGATACCGGTATTGATAATGGTCGCA
Organism: Alteromonadaceae bacterium; assembly: GCA_027013165.1. Taxonomy (GTDB): domain Bacteria; phylum Pseudomonadota; class Gammaproteobacteria; order Enterobacterales; family Alteromonadaceae; genus Alteromonas. The sequence continues at coordinate 221 of JALUXV010000111.1, read as the reverse complement.
CCGGCTTTTTCTATCGCTTGACCCAGTTGAACCACTTCTTCGTAATTTGAACCGCCTTCTACCAAGTCCAACATAGACAGACGGTAGATAATAATAAAGTTAGTGCCTACCGCCTCACGGACACGGCGCACTACTTCAATAGGTAGACGAATCCGGCTTTCGTACTCACCACCCCAGTCGTCGTCACGGTGGTTAGTGCGTTTAGCAATAAATTGATTGAG
>JALUXV010000110.1 GCA_027013165.1 Alteromonadaceae bacterium | reverse complement strand
TGTATTTTCCAAAGGGCATGACTTGGTTTATCGCATCTTTAACTTTTTCAGGGTTCATCAGTCTTCGCTGTGCTGTTGTGCAAGCCAGAGCGCTGCATAGTGACCGTTTAAAGCAAGCAGTTCACTGTGTGAGCCCCGTTCAACAATTGCCCCTTTTTGCATAACTAAAATAGTGTCTGCATCGGTAATAGTTGAAAGTCGGTGGGCAATGACTAAACTCGTGTGACCTTTGGCAGCATCTCTTAGTGCACTCAAAATGGCTTTTTCTGATTCGCTGTCTAGAGAAGACGTTGCTTCGTCAAAGATCAGAATGGGGGCGCCTTTGAGAATAGCTCTGGCTATTGCAACTCGTTGCTTTTCACCACCAGACAACTTTAGACCTCTCTCACCTACTTGAGTTTCTAATCCATCAGGAAGACTTTCCACAAACTGGGTTAAATGTGCAATAGAAAGAGCTTTGTTAACTGCCTCATCGTCTGCATCTGGGTTCCCATACAAAACGTTTTCTTTGAGTGATGTGTTAAACAGCACAGTATCTTGAGGAACAATACCAATATGCTGACGCAAACTATTTTGCGTGACGTTTTTTATATCAACGCCGTCGATACTGATAGCGCCGCCAGTGGGCTCATAGAATCGGAACAAGAGCTTCATTATAGTCGACTTGCCTGTGCCGCTTTCGCCGACAATAGCCACTTTTGACCCCGCAGCCACATTAAAAGACACATTGCGCAGAATAGGGCGAGATTCTTGATAGTGAAAGTCGACACCGTTAAATGAAACTGCTGGCTGGGGTGCCTTAAGTTTGGATGCATTAGGTGCATCCAAAATGACGGGTTTAACATCAAGAAGTTCGAACAAGTTATCAATATTTGCCAGTGAACCGCGAATTTCTCGGTAAACAAACCCCAAGAAGTTGAGCGGCATAAATATTTGCATAGTAAAGGCGTTAATTAATACGAAATCACCAATGGTCATGTTTCCATTCATCACGCCAAAGGCTGCATTAGCCATCATGGAAGTCATGGCAATAGCAATAATACTGGCTTGTCCGCCGTTAAGTGCGAATAAAGATAAACGGTTTTTACGGCGCGCTTTTTCCCAACCGGCTAAGTCTTTGTCGTATCGGTTGGCTTCAAAGGTCTCATTGTTGAAGTACTTTACGGTCTCGAAATTGAGAAGGCTGTCTACGGCTCTGGAGTTGGTGGTGGAGTCGGCTTCGTTCATTTGAATCACGAAACGGGTTCGCCAGTCAGTGGCTTTCATTGAAAAAGTCACGTAGGCCACCACACTTACCAATATAATTGCAGCAAAAGACCATCCGAATTGCAGATAAAGTAAACCTACTACCAACAGAATTTCTAAAAGGGTAGGGACAATGTTAAATACCATAAAGCGCATTAAAAAGCTGATGCCGCTAGTGCCCCGTTCAATATCTCGCGCAAGGCCGCCTGTGCGTCGGTTCAGATGAAAACTCAGGTCGAGGTTGTGCAAATGCTTGAACACTGTAAGGCCCAATCTGCGCATTGCGCGCTCGGTTACCCGACCAAATAAGGTGTCTCTAACCTCGCCCAGTAATACGTTTATTAGTCGCAACGCACCGTAGGCAAGAATCAAACTAATTGGCACTGCTAGGGCTAGCGTAGTAACGTCTGAATTGAGTGAATCTACGGTATATTTGAGTACGTACGGTAAACCAATACTGGCGAGCTTAGCTGCTACTAGACATGCGAGTGCTAATGCGACTCTGCCTTTGAATTCGGTCAGGTAGGGAATGAGTAAAGGAATAACCTGCCACCTTACTTCCTTAGTGGCTCTTTCAGGGTATGGATTGCGTCTCATGGATATGCTAAATGGATAATTTGCTTCATTTTACGGTATTACCCCTCAGATCGCTCAAACAAATATAGATTAATTCTCGTTAAATTATGCGTATACAATCATTTCTTTCTTGTGCTAGCCATCGTAAACTCAATGCATCAAGTGGTAGTTAGTCTAGGGAAAAGTGTGTTATCTGATACGTATGGGCGACAGTTTCATTATTTGCGTTTGTCATTGACAGAGGCTTGTAATTTTCGCTGCCAATATTGTTTACCTGATGGTTATAAAGGGCCGTCTGATGAACAGTTTTTGACGTCCGCAGAGATACGTACACTTCTTACTGGTTTTTCTGAGCTCGGCACTAGTAAGGTTAGGCTTACAGGTGGCGAGCCCACCTTGCGAAGGGATTTCGTCGACATTCTCTCACTGACGGCAAATACGCCAGGTATTGAGCGTGTTGCTATGACAACTCATGGTGGCCGACTCGCCAAGTTTGCCCATGAATGGAAAGACGCTGGCCTTGATCAAATTAATGTCAGTATCGATAGTTTAGACCCACGTCAGTTTGCCGCAATCACAGGGCAAGACAAACTCAAAGATATTCTTCTCGGTCTTGATAAATCCATTGACGCGGGATTAGACGTTAAAGTTAATACCGTGCTTCTCAATGATTTTACCGACAGCCGCCTTACCCGTTTTCTCGATTGGCTAAAACACATGCCGGTGACTTTGCGTTTTATTGAACTTATGCAAACTGGCGAAAATACCCGCTTTTTCAATCAACAACACTATCGTGCAACCTCTATCAAAGAACAACTACTCAGTGCAGGGTGGCAACCCGTCATACGCAGAAAAGATGCAGGGCCAGCACAAGAGTTTTACCATTCTGATTATGCTGGCAAGGTTGGCTTGATAATGCCATACAGCAAGGACTTCTGCTCTTCATGTAATCGATTGAGGATAGCGGCCAATGGCAATTTGCACTTGTGCTTGTTCAGTGAAAAAGGGATTTCTGTGCGTCACTGGTTAAAAGATGGTGATGTAGAAGGTTTGAAAAAACACTTAGTCAGTTGCTTGGGTAGCAAACATGCAACCCATTATTTGCACGACGGAAATACAGGGGCAACCAAACACCTTGCTATGCTGGGAGGCTAACGCCTCGGTTAAGGTGATGGGCTATTAAAGCAATGGTAGGCAAAGGAGCGGACCATGCATATAGAGAACAGCGAGAGATTGTCTTATCACTTTGTGACTAATGATGATGCAGATTTTCTGTGGGAAATTGATCAAGACGAATCTGTGATGCGCTACATTAACGGCGGCAAGAAGACATCCCGAGAAGACATAGACAATATCATGCTTCCTCGCCTTCAGGCATACGCTAATTTTGCGCTTGGCTGGGGTATTTGGCGAGTGGAGGAGTTGTCTAGTGGCGAGAGTATTGGTTGGGTGCTTGTGAGACCATTTGGTTTTTTCACCAATGATCCTCAGTGCGACAACATTGAGCTAGGTTGGCGTTTTAAAAGAAAGTCATGGGGCAATGGCTTTGCGACCGAGGCCGCTATGACAGTAAAAGAAGCACTGCGAGAATTGGGAACAGAGACATTTTCTGCTATCGCAGATCCCGAAAATACAGCGTCTAGTGCGGTAATGAAAAAGCTGGGCATGGAGTATTTATACGAAGTTGATTACAAAGATGCTGTGTACGAGGGTAAGGTAGCAGTTTACAGTACCCCTTAGTGTTTACATTAGTTCTGTAATTCCCAACTGCTTTACGCTTGTATAGCGCTTTTGTTGATCGTTATTCAGTCGAACACTTTCTAGCGTGGTAATACATTTGGCGATAACGTCAGGCGCAATGTCTTGTTTTTCCTTATCGGAATTCGCAATTGATTGGAGCAAATTGAGTGCGATAGACGGGTTTTTAGGCATTAAGCGAAATGCCTGTAAAAACGATTCGTAAGAGGCGTTCATTTCACCATTTTGATATGCAGTAACCGCATGGTTGTTCAGGGCTTTTGGGCTCATTGCAATATCGGTCTTTTCGGTTTTTTCCTGCTTGATATACCGCGAGAGTAAGGTGTTGCCATAGCCATCTTCTTCGCAGCGATTCTCTATTTGAGCAAGCAAAGCAAGCGCATTACTGCGCAAGCCTACTTCGTGAAGAGCTTTTGCGGTGTCGAGTTGAGCATCCATGGGTTGTGAGGCGATACTTCGCAAATCGAGCTTTTCTAGCAATACCTTAGCTTGTTCAGTTTCGTTTTTAAGGTAGAGCATACGCGCGTTAATCACATTTATTTCATCGGTCAGTCTAGCACTCGGGTGTTGCTTTTTGAGTTGCCTTAAGTAATCCGAAGACTCCCTAAGTAAACTAGCAGTCTCGTTGCTATCTGACGTCATTGCGTAATCAATTCCTGCTCTTGCTACATTCAAATAGCTTTCAGGTTTGTCGTGAATAGAGTGTTTTCCGTAACGAACGACCTTTTTGGCACTCTCGAATTGGCAGGCGTAATCGTGTGTAAGACGAGAAAGTGCCATTGCTGTTTTATGCCTTTCAACATTCCGAGGAGAAACGCTTCCTGCTAAAGTGACACACTCAAGCGCATCATCATACGCTTCATTCTTGATTTGTAAGCTTGATAAAAGGTCATAGGCGGCAAGCATACATTCGGGTTGCATCGCGAGGTTTAGCAATAGTTTTTCAGCAAGCTCATCTTGATTTTGATGGAGCAAGCACTTAACAATGCCAAGCTGTGCCCAATTGAAAGATTGCACTTTTAACGTTGAGTCAAAGAAGTGTAAAGCTTCATTGAACCTTTTAGCGGTAAGAAGTAAATCACCCTTAATTTTGAGTGCTAGGGGAACGTGTTGAGAACTAAGCGAAGACGCCAATAATCGTTCTATTTGTACAATAGCATTCTCAATATCGTCATTTTCCATGGCGATATAAACGGGTTTGAACACGCGCTTGCGAACAATGGCACGGGTTATACGTTTATCTAATTCTTTGGTAGTGAAAGGTTTGGCAATAAATTCATCAGGTTGTAATTCCACAATAGCGTGCACTACTTCAGGAGCGGTATCTGCACTGGTGAAAATAAACGCAGTAGTTAGCGGGATATGGTGGTGGCGCTTTAACTGCTCAAAAAGGCCGTATCCCCGTTGCTCTTCCCCGAGATCGTAGGCACATAGCACAATGTCGTAATGATTCTGAGATAGCTCATTGTAGGCGTAGGAAGCGCGCTCAACGTAGCTAATTTGACGAAATCCAAGCTCTTCAAGAGAAAACCTAAGATGACTTTTGGCGAGAGTTTGGTCTTCTGCAACCAATACCTTTAAAGATTTCGCTACGTCCGATTTCATGCCATTTCCTAACCGTTAGGGTTATTTTTGGAAGTTGGAGCATGTGAGTGCTTTAGCCTTAACAAGGATAAAGACCGACACGATCTATTTGTTTAGTCTTTTAGTAAAAAGCATGATTAATAAAGCGTCAATCTCTATCTTAGTGTATTAGCGGCCGCCCACTGAGAAAGCCAGCTAACTCATTGGGCTGCTTGGTTATTTTTTGCTCGCTTGTTTTGCTTCAAAAGCGGCAAGTTGCTCTGGCGTTGCCTTAGCTTGGTAATTTTCTTTCCATTCTGAGTAGGGCATGCCGTAAACCACTTCTCTTGCTGCCTCGTAATCTATCTCAATACCACGTTCTTTTGCTTCTGCGGAGTACCATTTAGCCAGACAATTTCGGCAAAAATCTGCAAGAATCATTAAGTCGATGTTCTGAACATCTTTATTCTTGTCTAGGTGGCTAAGAAGGCGGCGAAACGCGGCTGCTTCGATTTCTGTTTTTTGTTGGTCGTTCATACTTGTACTCCATATTCGTAATGAGGTGCAACATAATGGGAAAGTGTATAAATCTCAACCCTTGATGCGATATCCAAATTTGCGGTATTGGTTATTGATGGTAATAAATGGGTAGGTGATGGAAAAATTATTGATAATTTTTTTCAGCGCTATACGGTAGGTTTCGATGATTTATAGCATCGAGAAACTAATGCTAGTCGGTGAGAAGGAAAATCTGTGGCCAAGACCATTTTTGAATTAACAGACAAAATGCAGAAGCGACGTGAACCCTTTGCAATAGCAACTGTGGTGCAGACCTACGGCTCTGTATCAGCAAAAACTTCTTCAAAGGCCATCATAAACAAGCAGGGGCAGGTGGTAGCTGGCTGGGTAGGCGGTGGTTGTGCCGAAAGTACGGCGTGCGAACAAGCGATGGAATGTATTGAAACCGGTAAAACGGCATTACTAGACATTGATTTAGACGACGAAATGCTGGGTGCTGGAATGCCCTGTGGTGGAGGAATGCGAGTGTACGTTGAACCTGTTTTACCTGAGCCTACACTGTGGATCATGGGGCATGGAAGAGTGGCTGAATGTTTGTGCTCCATTGGCAGCCTTGTGGGGCTAAATGTGGTGATTAATGATATTGGCGCAACGTGGGAGAAGTTTCCAAACGCATCTCAACTTATTACCGATGACATAGATTATTCAACGCTAACGCCAGATAAAGACGACTATGTGGTTGTGGCCACCCAACACAAAGGCGACCATGAATCTATCGGACAAGCGTTAAAAAGCGAAGCGGATTATATTGCGCTTATCGCGAGTAGAAAACGCGCCAAATTGGTGTTGGACTACCTCGCTGACAACGAATTTAGCCAAGCAGACATTGAACGGGTAAATGCGCCTTGCGGTATCGATTTGGGAGCAATTACTCCCGAAGAGATTGCCTTGAGTATCATTAGCGAGATAACCATGCTAAGGCGGAAAGGATCAGGTTTACAACGCCATCAAATGCTCAAAGAGGAGGCGGGTAAAGTGTCTCAAGACAAGCCTTCTTTAGAAGTCATTGCTAGATGACGTTAACAACATCGGCAAAAGAAGCGTTTCCGATTTTCTCTCGACTAGAATCGGCAAACACACCGTTTCATTATCTCGACAATGCTGCCACGACCCATAAACCCCAGTGTGTCATTGACGCTATTAGTAACGCTTATGCGAGTGATTATGGTCCTGTTGCCAGAGGGTTATACCCTTTGGCTGAGTCGGCCACACGCCGCTATGAAACCGCGCGGGAAAAAGTTGCGGAATTTATAGGAGCAACGCCTGATACCGTAATTTTTACCTCTGGTACTACATCTTCATTGAATATGGCCGCTGACCATGGTGTAAAACCTTTTGTTGAGCCTGGTCAGGAAATATGGGTAGGGCAGGCGGAACATCATGCGAATTATCTTCCATGGCTAAGAGTTTGCGAACAAACGGGAGCTACACTCAAAATCATCGAGATTGATAAAGAGGGGAAGCTCGTTGTTCCGTCCTTTGACGCAGTAGCTTCAGGTCAGGTCGCCTGTATTGCGCTGTCGTTAGTCTCTAACGTCCTTGGTTGTTACTCCGATGTAGTTTCTGTGATTAAACAAGCTAAAGCGCACGGCATAGTAACTGTGGTTGATGCTGCACAAGCGGTAGTTTCAAAGGTTATTGATGTGTCCCAAATCGGTTGTGACTTTTTAGCCTTTTCTGCACACAAAATGTTTGGTCCCACAGGGATAGGTATTTTGTATGCAAGTTCTGAGCACATTGAACGTATGCATCCAATGCTACTTGGCGGTGGCATGGTTGATTGCATCGGGAGTAGTTATTCGGATTCGTCTTGGGTGTCGGGCGTACAAGGTTTTGAAGCAGGGTCTCCAAACTTAGCTGGGGCTATTGGGCTACAAGCTGCTGTTGAATTTATTGAAGGGTTAGAACGACAAAAACTCAAAGATCATGTGTCACAGCTAGCCATAAATTGCGCCCTAAACATTCGTTCTTTGGATGGGTATGAAGTCATTGGCACTGAGGAAAATTGGCGTTCGGGTATTGTTACCTTTGTTCATGATACGGTTCACCCTCACGATATTGCACAAGTTTGCGCAGACTATGGTGTAGCCATTCGCGCAGGGCATCATTGTGCTCAGCCCTTGATACAGGCTTTAGGCTATGTAGCTACTGCGCGAGCGAGTATTAGTATTTACAACGACCACCGCGATATTGATGCGTTAATTCATTCGCTTAAAGAAGCGGCAGAGATGTTTGCATTATGAGTAATACAGACTTATACAAAGCTGAATTGTTAAAACACTTCAAAGCCCCCCAAAATAAACATCAAGGGAAATTCCCTGACGATATGCAAACGGCGCGAGGAAGTAATCCTCAGTGTGGTGATGACGTTGAAGTTGGCGTTAAGTTTTCTAAGGGGAGTGATTATACCCACATTAGCGCGATTGGATTTAGAGGGCGAGGGTGTTCGGTGTGTTTAGCAGCGGCGTCTATGATGACAGTCGCTGTGGATGGAAAGGATATTGCAGGCGCAACGGAAATAAGCAACAGGATAAAGCTATGGATTGACAATGCGCTTGAGAATGAGCAATGCATTCCCGAGGTTTTGTTACCATTAAGCGCTGTAAAAAATCATCCGGCTCGAAAGAAGTGTGTGATGCTTTCCTTTAATGCGTTGCAAACCTTGTTAGACGCCGAGCGTGAGTAATGACAGTCATATTTTAGTTTTCTTATGTTGACGACAGTAGGTTATTCAACATACTTACCTGGTGAAACGCCGAAGGTTCGAGAGAATACAGAGCAAAAGGCACTCACGCTTTCGTAGCCTACGATATTGGCAGCTGAATTCACTGAATGGCCGGCAAAAAGAAGCGACAAGGCCTCTTGTAAACGTATTTGCTGTCGCCAGATATTTAAACTCATTCCTGTTTCGTCTTTAAAATGTCTTGTAAAGCTGCGACGGCTCATGCCTGCTATCTGTGCAAAATCATCGATAGTTCTTGAATCAGAGGGAGCTTTAACAATCTGATTGCACACACGCAGCAATTTCGGATCAACAGGCATGGGAGCCATATGGGGAATTTTGGGGGCTGTCATTAATTCATGTAATAACAACTCGATGAGTTTTTTATCTCGATAATTGTCCTCGAGAGGTTGCTCAATATCAGTGATTTCTAAGATCAGAGAGCCTAGAAATCTACTCACCTCAACCACGTGGCATTGAGGCTCTCTGGGAGCGCACTCAGCGTCAATGTATAGTGTTCGCAAAGACACGGGACCTCGGCAGGAAACCTGATGTTTAACACCCGCAGGGATCCACAATGCTCGCTGTGGTGGTAGTACTATAGCTATGTCATCCGCCACCACTGACATTACGCCGGTACAAGCAAATAACAACTGAATATAATCGTGCGAGTGGCTAGGATCTCTAAAGCCATCTTCATATTCGTCTGCCAGGCCAACAACCCGGCTATTTCTAAAACTAAGACCCAGCGTTGTCTTCATCATATTATTCGCTTTCAAGTGCTGATTCAGGTGCTACCCAGTGTCCTTTGACAGAATTTATCGCAAAGCAAAGAAACAATACCATTTGGTCAAGTTGTCCTTGTGGGCTTGTGTCTCCAAAGTGTCCGGTTTGTAAGCCTATTTTCGATAGAATAGGCGTGTTATTTTTATTTAAGTCCCGGGCTTTTGCTGCAAATTTCAAGGGCTCCCAAAATGCAACTCTTTCATCAGCTACCCCACCTGTGGTTAGCAGCGCGGGATAATTCGCTGGCTTGAGTGAGTCATAAGGAGAATAACTAGCGATATATTGATAGTCTTCCTCGTTTCTGGGATCGCCCCAGATGGCAAAGGGGGTAGAACCCAGTGGATGGTTTTCCCAATCATCCAAAGTATTTAGCACATCAACAAATGGCACTTGAGCAATAACTCCAGCCCACAAATGTGGATGTGAAGCGAAGACCGAACCCATCAAAAGACCTCCCGCTGACATGCCATGAGCTACTATGTTTCCCTTGCTAGCCATGTCCATTTCAATCAATTGTTCAGCGCAGTTGGTAAAGTCGGAAAAAGTTAATTTTTTGCCCCGCTTTAGGGTGGGGCGCCACCATGACGAACCGCGCTCGCCACCCCCTCTTACGTGCGCTATTGCAAAGGTCCAGCCGCGTTCTGCGAGTGCAATAGCTTCAGCGCGAAAACTGGCTTCAGTAATTTCTCCGTATGCGCCGTACGCCAACATATAAACCGGTTGGTTTGGATTAGGAGGGCAACCGGTTTTCGTCAACAAGGTTAAAGGAATTTTTGCACCGTCGTCCGCGGTTATGTTTAACCTCTTAAGGCAGAAATTTGTTGAATCAAACGCCTGCTCACTATCGTGGTTAAGGACGGCAGATACATCGCCTTTATCAAAATGTGTTTTTACCAGTTTTTGCGGTGAAGCCAATGAGCTATATACGTAACTTATTGCATCGCTAAAGTAGTCTTGTTGTGGTATTACCTGCAAAGCATAGGCGTCGTCTGAAAACGCCACACTAGTCTCAGTATATTGATTATCTAAGATAATCAGGCAAGGTTTGGCATCTCTCCATTCAACTCTGACCAAGTGATGTTCGAAAGGGATAAGTTCAACTATATATTGGCCGGATGAATGAGGAATCAAAACTTCCCAATTCTCTATGCCTGGACTATGGATAGGAGCCGTAACGATTTTGTAGTCATCTGCGCCATCGTGATTACTTCGTATAACGAACTTGTCTTGCCAATGTTCTACTGAATAGTCGTGAAATGCAGACATGGGCTGAACGAGCTGTGGTGCCGAGCAAGGTTGTTGTGACGAAATAAACCAGACCTCAGATTGGTCGCCATTTAAAAGGCGAATAAAAATGAAGTCTCCTGACTTTGAGGTATTGAGATCTATAAAAAAAGCGGTGTCGGCATTTTCAAAGCACTTTGTATCTGTGCCGGCTGAAATGTCTCTTCGCCAAACTGCATTGGGTCTGCCTTTTTCGTCTTTGCCAACCCAAAATAAATAGCGAGCAGATTTGTCAAAAGCGAAATTACCATGGTTGTTTTGCAGCTCGCTCACTACTAATGTGTTGGATTCGATATCCAGCACGTTAATGTGGAAATCACCAGAGCCTGATTGGTCGATAGCCCACCCAAAAAGGCTAAAATCTGGGCTGTATACGGGGCCTCCCCAACTGAGTTTTGCACCTGGGTTGGTATGTGTTGCCATATCGAGTAACACGTCTTCTTGTCCTGAGCTAATGTTACGGCGGCGATAGGTCACGTCACCCGAGTTCCCCTTTGTTTGAAAGTAGTAAAAATTTGAACGAACAAAACCTTGCTCTAGGCATGTTTTTCTCTCGAGTTCTTGTAATTCTGAGCTTATGTCGTTGGTTAGTGTTTCAGAACAAGACATTACTGCTTTGCTGTAGGCATTCTCTTTATCAATTACTTGTTTAATTTCTTTGCTCAGACATAGTGGCGATCTTAGTACCTCATGCCAGTTGGCTGGTTTCATCCAGGCATATGGATCAGTACGTTCTATTCCAAACTTTTCTATGTGTACCGTTTTTTTAGGGTGTAATGGTGGGTGCATCGGGGAATTTTTCAAATCTTTACTCGTTATGTCTTTGATTATTGTTCTAAAGGAAAAGTAAGCGGGTGGAATAATGCCTGCTGAGTCTATTTCACGGTCAAACACCAAAAAAGGCCAGTTTATAAAATTGGCCTGATACAATCAAACATTGGCCCGAATGAGAGCAGAAGAGGTGCGTTATTAAATTATATAATGCAAATGATAACTATTATCAAATGTATAATTAATATTCACTCGATTAAACACTAAGGTTTTCGAGCTAATATTTACATTAGATAAAGCATCCGAGCTTAATTCCAACTTTAAAAACGCAGTTTGTAGCGAGCTCAGCCCCAAATTTAGTTCAAAGAGACTAGTTGCTCTATTTAGGAGAAAAAATAATGAGAGTGTTAAATCCGATAGCGTCGGTAATGCGAGTCGTGTTAAACACGGCGGTTACTTCCGGTTTCATATTAAGTACGGCGGCGTACGCTTCGGATGAATCGTTGGAAACCATAGTGGTAACAGCGGAAGCGATGAAAATTGAAGTTCCTGCTCAAGCAAGTCCGCGTTCGGTATCCATTGTTAGTGACGAGGACCTAGAATTATGGGCGCCGAAAAAGCTGGACGAGGCGCTACGCTATACCGCCGGTGTGACAGCACAACCCTATGGTTCAGATAATGACACCGATTGGATCCGCGTACGCGGTATGGAAGCTGCTACTTACCTCGATGGAAGTCGCTTGTTTAGAGACGGATACTATACTTGGTTGCTCGAACCTTTTGGTCTCCAGCAAATTGAAGTTGTAAAGGGACCATCCGCTATTTTATATGGCGAATCTTCACCAGGTGGGATCATCAATGCTGTTCAGAAAAAACCAACCGGTTTAGCACAAAGTGAGTTTTTAGCAGAGGTAGGGAACAATGGGCGTTACTCCATTGGTATTGATACTTCCGATGAGTTGGCTGGCGATGGTTCAGTGAGTTACCGTTTGGTGGGAGCCTTTAAGCAACAAGAAGGTCAATTGGATTTTACGGAGAATGAACGTCATTATCTCGCCCCAAGTTTGCGGGTAGTCCTTTCTGAGGATACTACATTGAGCATCATGACTACTTTTTTACAGGATGATGGCATTCCTACTAATGGATTCTTTCCTGCTGCGGGCACTTTATTGCCATCTGACTTTGGTGAAATAGACCCGTCAACGAACTATGGCGAACCCGACTATGATGTTTATGAGAGAACTCAAATATCTGCGGGTTATAAACTCGAACATCAATTCAATGATGTTTGGAGCCTTTCTCAGCACCTTAGCTACGCCCATAATGATTTATTATTGCGCAGCACTTACGCGTTTTTCAATTCAGATCCTACTGTGTCTGATTTGTTTCGAGGTGTGTTGTCTCGCGATGGCGAAAACCAGAGTGTGACATTCGACAATCACTTCACCGGAAGCTGGACGAATCAGAACACTGAGCACACTGTTTTATTCGGATTCGATTTACAAGAGCACAAAACGGAAGGTGAAGAACAAGACCAGTATTTTACTAGTACAGTGAATGTGATTGAACCTGTTTATGGCAACTTCACCCCCCTTGATCCTGCCGGTAATATTGACAGAAAAATCAATAAATCACAGGCCAGTGTTTATACTCAGTATCACGTCGAGTTTGATTTGAAATGGTCCGCATTGTTTGGGTTGAGGTATGATCAGGTTGAGACAGATAATACTAGCCAAATTGCAGGTCAGGACCAGTCTCGTGACGACAATGAACTGTCATTCAATGCTGGTATCATGTATCAAGCAGACAATGGTTTATCACCTTATGCGAGTTACTCTGAGTCTTTTGAAGTCTTTAGTACCATTGACTTTAATACGGGCGAGCTTTATCTGCCACTAGACGGAACTCAGATTGAATTGGGCGTGAAATACGAACCAGAATTTTTTGAGGGCTATGTCAATCTTGCGTGGTTTGATATCACAGAAACTAATGCGCTGGTGACGGATCCTAATACCTTTATAGCTACACAAACAGGTGAAGAGACTTCCACTGGTATAGAGCTGGAATTGGTTGGCCAGATAAATGAAGCGGTGAAATTGTCCACTGCATACACTTACACTAACGCTGAGACCGACGATACCTATGCACAGGGTACAAAACAAGCTGCACTTATCCCAGAGCATGCTGGTTCAATTTGGATGGATTACGACGCTTCATATTCTGAGATTGAAGGCTTGAACATTGGGCTTGGCTTACGTTATTTGGGAGAGTCGAAAGACAATCCAGCCAGCAGTGATTTAACTGTACCCAGTGTAACTTTGTGGGATGTCGCGATAACTTATGATGTTACTCCGCAGTGGAAAGCACAGCTAAACATAAATAATCTGACGGACAAAGAGTATATATCTGGATGTGACTATTGGTGTTATTTCGGTGAATCTCGTTCAATTGTACTAAGTACTAGATACAGTTGGTAACCCAGCCTAAAACAGTCTTCTCTTCACTATGGAGAGAAGACTAGCTCAACACTCAGTTCATTGAGAGTGTTATTCATTAAGTAATATAAAATGTTCCTTTAAAAGAGAAATCTTGCAATGCCCTTGGAAAGTATCATTGAATAAGCCCCTAGTCTTACCAACAGCCATTGCTCCCGATAAATGGACCTTGGGCTCTTTGTACACCCTCTTTGTTTTAGGATTAACTGGCGGCCTACAAATGAGTGACCTGGGCGTACAGAGTCTCTCTTTATCCGTTATCCAAGTGACCTTTGATATTGGTGATACAGCAGTGGGAGCTATTCAAGGCGTTGCTGGTTTTTTATTGGGAAGCTTTTTCGCGATCCCTTTATCTCGTTTGGTCGACAAATATTCTCGAAAGCGCATTCTACTTAGCTTTCTTTTCGCGTCGACTACCATGATGATTCTAAGTGCATTAGCACCGAACTTTACTTTGTTCTTTATAGGGCGAGCGTCTGTCGCCGTTATTGAATTCGCTATGGTTCCGCTGGTTTATTCTATGATACCGGACCTTTCTCCAGAAAAAGATCGCGTATTCGCGAATCTAGGGTTTGCCGCCATTATGGCCGCTGGTGCTAGTGGAGGTTTCTATTTTGGCGGAGCCATTATCTCATTTGCAGATTTAATAATCCCATTAGACGTCGAAGCATGGCGAAAAGGTTTTTTGTTGCTTGCTTTGTGTGGAATTCCTTTGTTTGCAATTGCGCTACTTACCTCTGAACCGCCCAGATACAGGGGGCTAGTTGAACAATCGTCTGATTCCATTGTTGCTTTTATTCAGCAGCGTTGGAAATCAGTAGTGTTGTTTTTGGGGGGCGCAGGATTTTTACTTATTGCTATACAAGCACTTAATCAACTTATTGCCTTAGCATTAGAACGGCGGTTTGACGCTGATATTGTAACAGTCGGTCAGGCAATGGGGGTTATTCTGTTGGTTGTTAGTGGAGGTAGTATTCCAATTGCTGGGCTATTAGATAAGCTGCTTTCTCAGCGGGTTAGCTATGCGTCCCGTCCCATTATTATGATGATTGGAGCGGTGTTGTCGATTCCAATCTGCGTTCTACTTAATGCTGTAAACCAACTAGATTATGCATTAGTCACCATAGGTACTTTCTTATTTTTAACAGCCGTTGCGAATGCATTGGTACCAACCATGTTGCAAGATATTGTTCCACACCCCATACGAGGCCGATGTTTTGCTATCTGGAGCTTCCTGGTTTCACTATTTTCTTCTGTTGGACCTTTATTGTCTGGTATTGTGTCGGATGAGTTTTTGAACAAGGACCTTCTTGGAGCGATAACGCTCATCACAATTCCTACACTTGCCTTATCCGCATTTTTCTCAGTTAAATTAACATTGCATTTAAAAGCACATAATTACAGGCCGTAATGAGTTGCATTTATAAAATTTCAGGCCGCTTTAATATACGAAGCGAAATTATGGCAAATAAGAGTGTTTTTTTGTAATTAATCAGGGCTTAACGTGAAGTTTACTTGGGGTGAGTAACTATAATAAAAGAGCGGTGGACGTCTGCTGCCGGCTCGTAACGAAGTTATTGAACCAGTGACCCTCGCCACATACTCAAAAAGAGTGGTGGACGCTACTGGGCTTGAACCAGTGACCCTCGCCTTGTAAGGGCGATGCTCTCCCAACTGAGCTAAGCGTCCTAAGAGATTTGATCTTTAAGAAAAGTGGTGGATGTCTGCTGCCGGCTCGTAACGAAGTTATTGAACCAGTGACCCGAGCCACGTTTCTAAGAAAAGTGGTGGACGCTACTGGGCTTGAACCAGTGACCCTCGCCTTGTAAGGGCGATGCTCTCCCAACTGAGCTAAGCGTCCATCGAATTTCTAAAGTAAACAATTTTCTTGTAAAAGAGTGGTGGACGTCTGCTGCCGGCTCGCAACGAAGTTGTTGAACCAGTGACCCTCGCCACATACTCAAAAAGAGTGGTGGACGTCTGCTGCCGGCTCGCAACGAAGTTGTTGAACCAGTGACCCTCGCCACATACTCAAAAAGAGTGGTGGACGCTACTGGGCTTGAACCAGTGACCCTCGCCTTGTAAGGGCGATGCTCTCCCAACTGAGCTAAGCGTCCATCTTGTTTACTAACTTGCCTGAGCAAGTGGAGCGGTATTATAGGGTTGCTTCTGAGACTGTCAACACCAAAATGAAAGAAAAATGACTGTATGCCCGAAAAGTAATCATTTTGCTAAGTTTTGGCTATTTTTCTTCCTGTTAGCTTGTAGATTAAACAGCAAATACATTGCGATTTATCCATTGTGCTCGGTATATGTGTTCATTTTATTCGTTAGTTTCAATCACTCTTTATTCTCGGCTTTTTCCAAAGCGCCGAGACTGGTAGAATGCGCGCACTTTAATTTTTAAACCTTAAGAGAGTTATCATGTCGGTTGTTACCAGATTTGCTCCAAGCCCAACAGGCTACTTACATGTTGGCGGTGCCAGAACGGCACTTTATTCTTGGCTATTGGCAAAAAAGAATGGGGGCGAGTTTGTTCTTCGTATAGAAGACACTGATATTGAACGTTCAACTGAAGAAGCAAAGCAGGCCATCTTAGACGGAATGCAATGGTTAGGGTTAACGTGGGACACAGGCCCTATTTATCAAACGGACCGCTTTGATCGTTATAAGGTGTTAATCCAGCAATTATTAGATGAAGGTAAAGCATACAAGTGCTTTATGCCCGCAGAAGAGTTAGATGCAATTCGCGAAGGGCAAAAAGAAAGAGGCGAGAAGCCTCGTTACCCTGGTACATGGCGTGACCGTACTGACCACCCTGAGGGGCAACCATTTGTTATCCGCTTTAAAAACCCGTTAGAAGGTAAGGTGGTTATTAAAGACCATGTGCGCGGTACAATCGAAATTAGTAATACTGAATTGGATGATCTTATTATCCAGCGCTCTGACGGCACGCCTACTTACAACTTCTGTGTGGTAGTAGATGATTGGGATATGGGTATTACTCACGTTGTACGCGGTGAAGACCATATTAACAACACACCTCGCCAAATTAATATTTTAGAAGCGTTAGGTGCACCAGTGCCTGAATATGCCCATGTGTCTATGATTTTGGGTGACGATGGTAAGAAGCTGTCCAAACGTCACGGCGCGGTTAGCGTAATGCAATACCGTGACGACGGTTATTTGCCGCAAGCGGTGATGAACTATCTTGTCAGATTGGGTTGGTCTCATGGTGATCAGGAGATTTTCTCGCAAGAAGAGATGATTAACCTTTTCAATCTTGACGCTATCGGGCAGTCTGCTTCTGCGTTTAACACCGAAAAGCTAATCTGGCTAAATCAGCACTATATAAAGAGTATGCCTGCTGAGGAAGTAGCTGAACATGCGATTTGGCATTTCGAACAACTCGGCGTTGATGTTTCTAATGGGCCTGCACTTACTGATGTTATTGGTGTACAGGCAGACCGTGTGAAGACACTTAAAGAACTTGCTGGAATCTCAACCTACTTCTATCAAGACTATACTGATTTTGATGAGAAAGCAGCGAAGAAACACTTACGTCCTGTGGCTAAAGAAGCACTTGCTTTAGTAAAAGAAAAGTTGCTTGCACTAGATGAGTGGTCACCAGAATCTATTCAAACAGCGATTAATGCAACGGCTGAAGAACTAGAGGTTGGTATGGGTAAAGTGGGTATGCCATTACGTGTTGCAGTTACTGGTGGTGGTAACTCTCCTTCACTTGATATCACGTTAAATTTGATACCAAAAGACAAAGTTGGCGAGAGAATCGACAAAGCGCTTACTTTTATAGCAAACAGAGAGAATTCATAAAAAAACCGTTGACATGAAAGGGGCGGATGCCTAGAATGCGCCCCGCTGTCACGGAATGGTCACATACAACTAGTACGTGAAATTGCATAAGGGGCCATAGCTCAGCTGGGAGAGCGCTTGCATGGCATGCAAGAGGTCGGCGGTTCGATCCCGCCTGGCTCCACCAAATTTTAGGCTGGTAGCTCATGGTTTGAGTTATCCCTGACAAAATTTTTACTGACCTACAGTGTCAGTGACAAGTTCTTAGGATAAGGTCGCTCAATTCCGTTAACGGAATTTCGCCTTACAAAAAATCTCGAAAGCGTAGCTTTCGAAAGAAGAACTATAAGGCCGGTAATTTTCACCAGTGAAAATTATCCCCGACAAAATTTTAGTGTTGCAGTGCAACACTAGCAAAAATTTTGTCCCCTTCGTCTAGAGGCCTAGGACACCGCCCTTTCACGGCGGTAACAGGGGTTCGAATCCCCTAGGGGACGCCATATTCCGCGTCACAGTCGGTTAACTGTGAATTAGGCTAGGGAGACCACACATATGTGTAAACATCTCTCTGACAAAATTTTCTAACACGAAGTGTTAGACGATAAAATTTTGTCCCCTTCGTCTAGAGGCCTAGGACACCGCCCTTTCACGGCGGTAACAGGGGTTCGAATCCCCTAGGGGACGCCATATTCCGCGTCACAGTCGGTTAACTGTGAGATAGGCTAGGGAGACCACACATTTGTGTAAATATCTCTCTGACCGATAATTTAGTGACTTCTTAGTCATTATTAAGTTCTTAGGATAAGGTCGCTCAATTCCGTTAACGGAATT
>JALUXV010000109.1 GCA_027013165.1 Alteromonadaceae bacterium | reverse complement strand
TTTAGCCGACCTCGACATTAATGGCCGACAAATTTTTAGGCTGGAAAACCCATTATTGCCAGAGTTGACCCCCTTGTCTGATACCAAGCTTTGGTACCTCTCAGAGAGCCAGTAGATACAAAAAAGGCACTGACTAAGTCAGTGCCCTCTATATTCACAGTAGCGGTTAAGATTCACCAGCGTGAACGTCTTTCATTGAACGACCCGATGGGTCTGCATTGTTCTTGAAGCTTTCGTCCCATTCAAGGGCTTCCACGGTACTACAAGCAATTGATTTACCGCCAGGAACACATTTCGCTGCACTTTCTTGCGGGAAGTAACCCTCAAAAATCGTGCGGTAGTAGTAACCTTCTTTGGTATCAGGTGTATTAACCGGGAAGCGGAATTCCGCAGAGCCCAACTGCTGGTCAGTTACTTGCTCTTCCACAAAATCGCGAATAGAGTCAATCCACGAATATCCAACACCATCGCCGAATTGCTCTTTTTGACGCCAAAGTACTTCTGCTGGAAGGGTATCACCGTTGTCGAATGCTTTACGCAAGATCCATTTTTCCATTTTACCGTCTAGGCACATTTTGTCCTGTGGGTTTAGGCGCATAGCAACGTCAATGAAGTTTTTGTCGAGGAAAGGTACGCGAGCCTCAACACCCCATGCTGAGGTGGCTTTGTTTGCACGTGCACAGTCAAACATATGCAGGCGGTCGAGTTTACGTACAGTTTCTTCGTGCAGTTCTTTAGCGTTCGGCGCTTTATGGAAGTACAAATAACCACCAAAGATTTCATCAGAACCCTCACCCGACAGTACCATTTTGATACCCATGGCTTTGATCTTACGAGTCATTAAGTACATAGGTGTGGCTGCACGTATGGTCGTAGTGTCGTAGGTTTCTAAGTGATAAATTACATCACGGATGGCATCTAAGCCTTCCTGAATGGTGAAGTGTATTTCATGGTGCACCGTACCAATCATGTCAGCCACTTTTTGTGCAGCTACAAGATCAGGTGCTCCTTCAAGCCCTACGGCAAAGCTGTGCAGACGAGGCCACCATGCATCAGTTTTGTCTTCATCTTCTACGCGCTTGGCAACGTATTGTGCCGCAACTGCTGAAACGAGTGATGAATCTAAGCCTCCTGATAGCAAGACGGCGTAAGGCACGTCTGACATCATGTGGGACTTCACGGCCTTTTCAAAAGCAACGCGAAGTTCATCAAGATCACTGGTGTTATCTTTTACCGCGTCGTACGCCATCCAGTCGCGCTGATAGTACTTAGTGATCTTACCGTCTTTGCTCCACAAGTAATGACCTGGAGGGAATTCACTTATGGTTTTACACACAGGAGCTAGCGCTTTCATTTCTGAAGACACATAGAAGTTCCCGTGCTCGTCGTAACCTGTGTATAAAGGAATAATACCAATATGGTCTCGGGCAATTAGGTAAGCATCTTGTTCTTCATCATATAGAATGAACGCGAACATACCTTCAAGCTCGTCAATAAATGACACGCCTTTTTGCTGGAATAACGGAAGAATAACCTCGCAATCAGAGCGAGTTTTAAATGGATAAGGGGTTTCCAAATCTGCGGCAAGTTGCTTGTGATTATATATTTCACCATTCACTGCAAGCACTTGCTTGTCGTCTTGACTAATTAGTGGCTGTGCGCCGGTATCTACATCCACAATGGCCAAACGTTCGTGACACAAAATGGTATTGTCATTATTCCAGATACCCGACCAATCAGGTCCGCGATGGCGCAATAATTTTGATAATTCTAGTGCTTGGGTTCTTAACTCTGATGCATCGGTCTTGATATCAAGGATGCCGAAAATACCACACATAAAACGGAGTCTCTCTGTTCACTTGTTGAAAAAGGGGCTTTTTCTGTCGGACCTCTTTTTGAGGTGGCGAGGAATTGTTATTTTTATTGGGAATTGACTCGCTCGCCCTTGAATGTGCCAGTCTGAGTAGAAATTGCAAGTATATTCTAATGATAAATTGGAATTTTACGGTGCGATTGGTTATTTAAGTGTGTTGTCCGCCAACGCGCCAAGGTGGGTTAACCCTGTTCTCACCCGCCCAATAGAGCTTTATTTTGTTACCTGATGGGTCTAAGAGTATGGCTTCTCGCCAGAGATACCGCTGGTTTGTAGGGTTTTGCATAAAATGAATTCCCTGTCGTTTAAGTTCTAGCACTTTCTCATCAAGCATTGCTACTTCGAAATAGAGTGTCGCTCCATTGTTAAACGCTTGGTCATCGAGAGCGAGTGAAAACGTTGCATCGCCATCGGCACAATAAAAGCGAGCGTAGTGGGGAGTATCAACAATCAACTCAAAGCCCAGCGTTTGATAAAAGTTCACAGCTTCTGTCATGTTGTGAACGGGGAGTGTGACTTGATTTAGTTTCATCAGTTTCATCCTTGTGCATGTTCAGTCAGAGGATAAATCCGTGGGTATTAAATCACTAGGGTAATTTTTAGATAGCCTTGATATGAATCTTCAATTAAAAACGCCGAGGCGATCCTCGGCGTTGAATTCTAAAGGGTTACGCTGAAATTAGTTTGCGCGTTGGAACTCACTGGTAGGTTTCCAGTTGGGCCACTGGTCTGCGTTAGCAACGTCAACACCAACTTCGAAGAACATTTGGGTGTCTTCTACAATACCGCCTAAATCCCAGTCGTCACGATATTCGTCACATACTTGGTGGTAGCAACCGCGAACAATTACGTTCATGCGTTTTCTGTAGGCCGCAGTTTCTTCGTCAATCGGCTCACTTCCACCTTGTGCGTAGAGTGCGGGCACACCTTGTTTGGCAAAGCTAAAGTGATCAGAGCGGTAGTAATAGCCTGCTTCTGGACGGTCTTCCTGGGTTAATGTACGACCTTGTCGAGTTGCTGCCACAGTAAGGTAATCTTCCATATCCGACTTACCCATGCCTACAACGGCCACATCTTTAGTTCGACCTAATACGTTTAGTGCATCCATATTGATGTTGGCTACGGTATTTTCAATCGGGATCACAGGATTGTCGGCGTAGTACTTACTACCCAATAGCCCTTGTTCTTCCGCGGTAACCACCAAGAATGAAACAGAACGCTTAGGTGTTTGATTTAAGGAGCTAAAGGCATGAGCCATGGCAATAATTGCTGAAGAGCCAGTGGCGTTGTCATGAGCACCGTTATAGATTTGGTCGCCTTCTTTAGTTTCGTCTTTACCTAAATGATCCCAGTGGGCAGTGTAGATAATGTGTTCATCTGGAAATTCACTACCGGGAAGGGTAGCAATAACATTGTTACTCTCTGATTTTTCGAAGGTATTATTCACCGTTACCGAGGCGGTAATGCCCATTGGTTTGTGATAAGGACCATTTAGGGCTGCTGCTTTTTCTTGTGCAAAATCTAACCCTGCATCGGCAAATACTTTTTGTGCTGCTTCTAGGGTTAACCATCCTTCCACTGCCACACGACTAGCCCCT
>JALUXV010000108.1 GCA_027013165.1 Alteromonadaceae bacterium | reverse complement strand
GCTCGATTAGGAGCGTGGTTCAGTGACACTGACTCACATTCTGCACTGCCTAAATGATAGGCGAACGACTCCGTAGGCACTTGGGTTTTATGCATATCCAACCGCAGGAAGTAGTGGCCGCTTTGTGGGTTTAAAAACATGCCTTTAGCCCCTAATGGTGGCTGAGGCGGTGTGTTTAAACTATGGTTTTCCTCAAAAGGCACTGCCAAGGTAAAACGCAAGTTCGTTGCCAGTTTCATTAGTTTCTCAGACGCATTTAACACAATACTCTGATTACCTGTTGGATTATCACCACAGGCGTTATGAAACGACAACAACGCAATATTCTTTGTTTGCCAATCACTGGGGTGAAACGCAATGGCGTGCCAGCGACCATCGATCCTTATCTCTGGGTTACTCAAATAAAATGCAAAGTGATCTATGTTCCATGACTGGCCTTCAACAGTAATTTCTAAAGGGCATTTGTCATTGGATAATCCAGTGAGAACAAAAGGAATTTCTCCCGGCTGTCGTGTTGGCCCAAATAAACCGTCACACCCAGACATACCAAAGACAATAATTAAACAAAACGCGGCGCGGACAGAAAATGACTGCACAACACTTAGAAAACGAACATTCATTAGGCTTACGATTACCACAAAATTAAATTATGACTGTGGTTAAGTTACACATAAATGCACCAATAAAGAAGACAATGAACAAAAATCAAGCAAACTATCTATCAAAAACATTTCGGCACGTGACATGATTCCCAAAACTGCTTATACTGCGCT
This sequence comes from Alteromonadaceae bacterium, assembly GCA_027013165.1. Classification (GTDB taxonomy): domain Bacteria; phylum Pseudomonadota; class Gammaproteobacteria; order Enterobacterales; family Alteromonadaceae; genus Alteromonas. The sequence continues at coordinate 2,704 of JALUXV010000108.1, read as the reverse complement.
CGTTTGTAGCCAATCTGGCTAGTAAACACCTTTAAGAAATGGCCCTATAGCTCAGTTGGTTAGAGCACCCGACTCATAATCGGTAGGTCCCCTGTTCAAGTCAGGGTGGGGCCACCATTTCTCAAAATGCTTTGGCTCTACCCCATAAACGGGGGATCAGCACTCACCTTACACGATTGATAACCCCATCCCATCCACAATGGGTCATCACTCTTATTCTGTAATTTTCAAAGTTTCTAAAACCATACGCTCTTCTCGATATCATTTCCATTTTGTTATGGAAGCCTTCGGTTATCCCGTTGTTTCGTGTGAAGCGCCACATGGCGATAATAGGTTGTAACCACGAAGTCAGGGTATTGGCCAGTGCACGCAACGGACTGTGGTGTAACTGTTCAAGCAACGCTAAGAATCCGGGTAACGTTTTTTCCATTCGTTTTTCATTCATTGTCTTTAACAGCATATACTTGATGAGTTTTTGCTTGACCTCATACAGGGTGTTTAGCACCGGATAGTCAGCTAAGTAGCGTTGGGGAAATAGCGTTTAGAAATAGCGTTTAGAAATAGCGTTTAGAAATAGCGCGATAGGTTTCCGATAAGTCCATCATGATGAGCTTAACGTTCTCTTTATTGGGAAGGTGGCACAAGTACGAGCGCAAACTCAATTCAGAACGTCCCAGCTAGTTATACCTTAAGTGATCGGAAAGGGCAGGAACAAGCAACACATTAATTACTCAAAAGCAGTGTTAAGGTTTTCTGCTCTTAGTATTCGCATGACATCAACACAGTCATTAGAAACGACATAGTAAATAGCATGTTTTCCATACACGCTGCGTCTATACCCCTTACGAATGTGATCAACCGCCTGATAATGCAACGGATTTTCCGCAATGCTTTGAAACTGAACAATCAAGCCATCAACGTATGATTTAGCCTGAGCTAACCCAAAGTTATCAATGCCATATTCAAATAGCTGTTGGAAATCCTGATCGGCAGCACTACTTAATCTATACTTCGCCATTAATTTGTTTTCTAGCAATCACTGCATTAACAATATCTTCAGGAGAACGAGAGCTAAAACCGCTTTGCTCAGCTTTGATCAGTTCTTGTCGAATAATTTCAACTTGGCTAGTACGCATTTGCTCTTTTCTGATCAAATCTCGTAATAACTCGCTGTCACTAGCATAATTTCCTGTTGCAAGTTGAGCTTGCATCCATTGTTCTTGTTGATCAGTTACTGTGATACTTTTCTTTACCATTGCCATAATTTACCTCCAATGAAAGAAACTTCGTAAGGATATAATCCTACTTTATACTACTACAGTAAAGTTTAGTTCAGAACTGGTAAGAATCAATTTGAGTTACACTATATAATTCATAGGTGGTAACAATATCGGTAGGTCTCCTGTTCAAGTCAGGGTGGGGCCACCATTTCTCAAAATGGTTTCTATATCCTTTCTCCAAACGTAAAAGTACACTGTTCTGCAAGTGGATTAGCGCTATTGTCGTTGATGAGCGTTAGTGAAATTAGCGCAATCTCGCTTATTTTATCTACTGTGTATTGTTGTGATATCCCAAAATAGTAGTTGGCATAGTGCGCGCCTACTTCCTGCAACTCCAAATAAGGATATTGCCGAAATTTCCATTGCCCTGTTCCCGTTATACTTACACTGTTGCCGGTGTTGTTGTCTTCGCGATCAAGCTCCAAATTATAAGTGCCGTTTTTGTGCAAAATCAGCTGTTTTCCGTCTCCGCAGTTATCTGCCCCGTAAACATGCGCTAAGTCTTGCGGTAGTAATGAATCGGCTGGTCTTTGTCCGTCTGGAAACAAAAATATAGCCAAAGAATTTTTTGTATACCAATGATTACCTTGCTTGAGCGATTCTGTCGCGTTAATGGGTAACCCTAGCGCTTTAGTTACTTGGTTTGTTGACTCTATCGCAAGTGGGTCTTGTAGCAATAAAGAATAAAGCAGTGTATTGGTAGTGATGTTCGTTGGAAAATCGAACTCATTTAATTTTACCTGCAAATTTTGCTGTTTGAGTTGTTGGGTGAGTGTGTCACGTTGCTTTTCGTCGAGGTATTTTGCGTATACGTAAACGGTAGGTTGGTTGGCACAAGCAGTCAATAACAGGACTAAAAAAGCGCAGCATACCCATTGATTCAAGTCTTTCATAAAATCGGTGCCTCAAATTTCAACATCACATTGATTACAATTGTAATCCTAATGATAAAGAAATCAACTACACAGATCTGACTTTGTCTAATATGGCTAAGAACGTTTTTTAAATGCTGTTGGGGTTTGATTAAACCAACGTCTGAACGCCTTGTTTAATGCACTTTGTTCGCTAAAACCCAGTAGCATTGATAGCTCCAATAAACTTGTGTTTGCGATAAAGCGCTTGGCTCTTTGTTTTCTCTCTTCGTCAAGTAAATGGACAAAGCTGGTGTTTTCGTCTTTTAACCGCCTCTGTAATGTTCTTGGAGTCAAAGCGAAACTTGACGCTACTGTCTTCAATTCCATGTTTTGCAAACTCGGCGCTACCATAAGAAGTTGCTTTACACGACTCGCATAACTGGGGGAAGACGTAAGTATGCTTAACTGGGATTCTGAAACATGAGTTAAGGTTGTAAAAAGTTCACTGTTAGTAGAATCAAAGGTTAACTGCAAATAGTTTTCGGGAAAAATAAGCGCATTGTTTTGCTG
>JALUXV010000107.1 GCA_027013165.1 Alteromonadaceae bacterium | reverse complement strand
TTTTGTTTTCTTGTTCGGATCTCTCGGATTGATAGACAGCCCATGTTTGTGGTCTAATGAGTTCGGATTCTCCAACCCATAAGTTGCTTGCATAAGTTTGTTCCAGTCATTAAACCTGTTCATATCGCCGCGCTGCTTCACGAAAGGCTGATATGCCTTCAAGGTTAAGCTGTCTGCCCTTAGTGATATAATGTGTATGTGCATCGATGCACCTTCGCGATGCTGAACCATCATGCAAGGTAGTCTGCCAGGGGAGGGGAGTCCGGCTGCGAGTTGCCTTTGATATGACAACAAAACCTTATTCAGTCTGTCTGGGTATTTATCAAGCATGGCCGTTTCTTCTTTTGTGAAGGACAAACTTGTATGCAAGAAAGTTTTTCCCCTTCGATGAGCCAGCCCCTTATTCATCTCCAACAACAAATCAGGATCACCGCGCAACAGTTGGACATCATCACGTAACCGACCACTGTGGTCTTTCTCACCAAGAGCATACTTGATTGCCGCCTTGAGTGACGAGCCTGCTTTTACAGACTTCTCGACAGAGTGAATCATCTTATAAATTCCGCTATGTCGTCGTCGATGTCACATAATGCAGCGTAGATTTCTTTCGCCGCTGCATCTGACAACGAGCCAGCTTTGTTGGCTACATTGGCAGCACGAGCAAGCTGGTTGATGTTATTAGCTATCGTAGAAATCAGGTAGAGCAGACGCGGATCAGCGGACTTGATAACACGAAGTGGCTTGTTGATGGCAGTTGACTTCAACAGCTTGCCCATTGATACACCTGCCGAATCCGCACGCTCTCTGAGCGCTGCGTATTCGTTATCATTGATGCGAATACCGAGTGTTGCCATTGATGATATACCTCCGTTTTGGGGTGTCGGGGCGGAGCCATGACCAAGCTACTTTTGTGTAACAAAAGTTATGCTTGCAAAAGGAAGTATATCTTGTGATTAAAGAAGGGACTAACGAAAATAACATAACCACTTGATTTGCAATTGTAAATAGTACAACAATAGAGTTATCAGTACGGTCATCCACACAGCTATCCACGGGCGTGACTGGACACCCTAAGAGTGTCCAGTAGCCGGTGGGTAGGTGTGTGGGTGATGAGCGAAGCGAAAGTGTTGGTAACTCGAAACGTAACAGCGTTACGATAAATGCTTGACTGCAATACGTAACACCGTTATGATATGCACCACACAAAATCATAACACTGTTACGATAAAAGGGGCAGCTAAGATGGGTGAACAAATCAATATCAAGGGTACAGCGAAGCCAGGCAGGCAGAGGCAATATAAGAATAATGCCGCGAAGCAAAAAGCGTATCGTGAACGTAAACAACGTGCAGATAAATTCACTGTTCAGACCACACTTGATGCTAATGCCTACTTCGCACTCGGGCGCATTGCAAAACATAACGGTGTTACGAAAAGTGAAGTGGTTGCAACACTCGTAAAAGCATTTGATTAAAAACTACTTGCAGGTATGAGTGATGACAAAGCTGACGCCTATCTATCGTAGCGGTGGATCATATACACCACTTGGGGGCTTGCTATCGCCCCCAAACCCCTCCCTCCATCGCTGCAAGCAGCGATAATTTTTTATAACCCCCAATCCCCTTATAAATCGGTTAATATCTGATGTCGACCGTATTTGACAGTAATTATAGTATGGCTATTACGCATTGTGAGCAAGATATTTGATAGCGGTTGGTCTTGAAACATTTGCAATATGTGCCACTGCTGTTGGTGTCACTTTCTTGTTTGCAGCTTGCAATGATTTTATTGCAAGTATGACTGCTGTTTGTTTCTTTGACGCCACTACTGATGCTGTCACACGCCCAGCTTCTTCCCTAGAACAACCATACTTACCACGATACTTACCATTCAACTCGTGCCTATGTTTCCAGCACCACTTGGCAATCGACTTCGCTGTTGCTCTAATCTCACTCTGCATAAGCGGAACCACAAACACATTGCTCGCGTTACATTGATTCAAAACAGCGTTTTGCCATGTAAGCTGTGATGGGTATTCTTTAACATTCTTATATGCCCACCGCCTGACTGTGTTGAACAGAGATACATTTCGTCCAATACCACCCTCGTCACTGGTTCTTTTGCATGGCTCCTTATCCTCATAGTCAAGCCAACTGTCTAATTCGGAAAGATCATATAGCCGCCCTGTATCAATAAAACTGTGTTTGAGAGGGTTTCTGATGATAGTGCCAGCGTAACCAGCGTCGGCAGCAATACGTCGTCTGTAGCCTCTTTCTATCGCACTTAGATACCGAATCGGAGCAGAATTGGCAGCCTCGGTGATACAGACCTGATTTTTCAGTAAATATAATGCATGAGCATGCCCATTTTCATTATTGATAACTGTAATGGATGGAAGCGCAACATTGGCATCCTCTGCCGCAAAAGCGCCACATGGTGCATCAATATCAAGAGCAAAGCCTTGGAGTAGGGCAGGACCATTGAACGAAATGAATCGCTTATTTAATGCAGTATTTTTTGACCTAATACGAACACCATATTGGAGATCATCACTGCAATATACAGTGCGGGGCATGCGTTCTACTAATGTCTGTATGGCGGACATAGAAATGCCCGACGGGTGCTTGCGCTACTTATGATAAAATGAGTTTGACTATGATTTTGATAATTGTTATCATTCGCATGTCAATTGTGAATGATATGTTTTACGCATTCATATCATATAGAGGAGCCTCTCCGTCGGAGGCTCCTTTTTATGAGCGCTCTTTAAGCCATTGCAGGACAGTGGCTTTGTTCCAGCGCCAGCGCGAACCAATTCGGAAGCCACTTGGCAATCGTGAAGGGTCACGATGCAAATGGATTCTGATCGCGTTCGGCGACATACCGATAATTTTGCCTAATTGTTCTGTGTTGAGAGTTTCAAAAGATACTGCGGACATACCAATACTCCGACGTATTAGTATCCAGTCCTGCGCCTTGGATCAGTACGACTACCCGTAGCTGTGGCGCTTACTTTACCCCTATACCATGGTGCAAGGAGTCCTCGTTTTACGGGTATCCCATATCCCCGTGAGACGTCGCATAGCCACCTTGATTTGATAGGGAAGCAGCCATGCTGGTTTCTGCACATTGCGAATCATATATGAAAGAGATGGAAATATCAAACAATCTCTTTTATATCAATAGGTTATATGCTCATATGCCCAATGTCAAGGTTTGCAGGGCGGTATTGACATTGGCATATAGAGAAATAGTGCAGTGTTAGAGTAGGGGGCGGACGTCAGCAAAAGTCAGGACGTCATATGGACGTCATAAAATAAAAAAGCACCTACGGTAATGCCGTAAGTGCTTGATTTTATTGGCGTCCCCAACCGGATTCGAACCGGTGTTGCCGCCGTGAAAGGGCGGTGTCCTAGGCCGACTAGACGATGGGGACCTTTGGAACGCGGCGAAGATTAGCGAACGCTTTTGTTCCGTCAATCAAAA
>JALUXV010000106.1 GCA_027013165.1 Alteromonadaceae bacterium | reverse complement strand
AATTGAGCAATGATTGCCGTGCTTTGGAAGAGGCCGCGGAGCAGGGACACGAAGGCGCAACTGTCGCGTTAGAAATATTCTGTTATCGATTGGCAAAATATATCGGTGGATACATGGTAGCTACACCGGATTTAGACGCGATAGTATTTACTGGCGGTATTGGCGAGAACTCTTCGTTGATCAGAGAAAAAACACTGGGCTACTTCTCTCACTTAGGCGTAAAACTTGATGCAGACAAAAACCTAGACAAGCGCTTTGGCGCGCAAGGTGAAATCACAGCGGCGGATTCGCCCATTGCATGTTGGGTTATTCCTACCAACGAAGAATGGGTAATCGCGCAACAAGCAGCACAGTTTGCCTAATCGAGGAGAAGAAGTATGTCTCGCAGAATTATGTTGATTCCGGTAGGTACCAGTGTTGGTCTAACTACCGTAAGTATGGGTTTGGTGAGAGCGCTCGAACAGCAAGCGGTTAAATTGAATTTCTTCAAACCTGTAGCACAACCTCGTCGCGGGGATAATGGTGAAGAAAAGTCTACGGCAATCCTGAGCCATCACTGTAATGTGAATCCAGTGACACCGTTTTCTCTTGGTTACGTGGAGCGAATGATCAGCAGTGACCAAACGGATGAACTGCTTGAAGAAATCATCGAACGTTTTGAACAAAACCAAGAACCAGACGCTGTAACCGTTATTGAGGGGTTAGTAACCACTCGCCATCACCCATACGCTGAACGGTTGAACCTTGAAATTAGTCGTGCCCTTGACGCCGATATGGTGTTTGTTTGTGTACCCGGTAATGATTCTCCCGTAGATATTAACCACAGATTAGAGATAGTGCTTGATACCTACGGCGGTCACAAAAGTAAAAACGTGCTTGGTTGCATATTCAACAAAGTTAATGCTCCTCTCGATGAGCACGGTCGACTGCGCACGGACATGACCGCTGAAGAGTCAGTGCCAGAGCGTAAGGATATTTATGACATGCTTCAAGGACTGCCTATTTTCTCAAAAAACTTTGCGTTGTTAGGCTGTATCAACTGGCAAAACGATCTGTTGTCGCCTCGAGCGATTGATGTGGCAAAACACCTGTCTGCGAAAATTATTAACGAAGGGCACCTCGCCACTCGTCGTCTTAAAAGTGTTAGTTTCAGTGCCCGTGAAATTCAAAACATGGTGCACACATTAAAGCCCGGTGCGTTATTAGTTATGTCTGGCGACCGTAGTGATGTGTTCGTGTCTAGTTGTTTGGCAGCATCTAACGGAACCAAGCTTGGCGCTTTATTGCTTACCGGTGGCTATCTACCTGATGAAAAAGTGATGAAGCTCTGTAGTCAAGCGATGGAGACTGGTCTACCGGTGCTATTGGTTGAAAGCAACACTTGGCAAACGGCTCAACATTTACATGCGTTTAATCAAGAAGTACCGGTGGATGATACCCAGCGTATCGAGCGTGTGATGGAGCACACTGCTGATGCCTTAGACACAGAATGGGTAGCATCTCTTACGCACAAGGTATCTCGTCAGAAGAAGCTTTCCCCTTCTGCATTTAGATACTCATTGACCAATCGCGCACGTTTGGCTAATAAGCGAATCGTTCTACCAGAAGGCAACGAACCTAGAACAGTCGTGGCTGCAAGCATTTGCGCTAAGCGTGGACTAGCGCGCCCTGTATTATTGGGTGACGCTGGTGAAATACATCGCATTGCAGAACAGCAGGGCGTTGTACTTGATGATGGCGTTGAAATTCTCGCGCCCGAGGCAATTCGCGAGAATTATGTACCGCCTTTAGTCGCGCTTAGAGAGCACAAAGGGGTGAGCGAAGTGGTTGCCGAAGAGCTACTTCTCGATAATGTAACCCTTGGCACCATGATGCTTCAGCAAGACCATGTTGACGGCTTGGTATCTGGCGCAGTAAATACTACTGCCAATACGATCCGTCCTGCATTGCAGTTAATTAAAACCGCTGAAAATGCCTCTTTGGTATCGTCAGTCTTCTTTATGTTGTTGCCCGACCAAGTACTGGTATACGGTGACTGTGCTATCAACCCTGATCCCAATGCCGAGCAACTGGCCGACATTGCTATTCAATCAGCAACGTCAGCAGCTACTTTTGGCATTGAACCCCGAGTCGCTATGATTAGTTACAGTACAGGAAGTTCTGGAGCGGGTAGCGATGTTGAAAAGGTGAGGGAAGCCACTCGCATTGCAAAGGAAAAGCGTCCAGATTTGTTAATTGACGGACCGTTACAGTACGACGCTGCGGCTATTGAAAGTGTTGGTCGAAGTAAAGCGCCAAATAGCCCTGTTGCCGGTAAAGCAAATGTGTTTGTGTTCCCAGATTTAAACACGGGTAATACCACCTACAAAGCCGTTCAGCGAAGCTTCGATTTGGTGTGTATTGGCCCTATGCTTCAAGGAATGAGAAAACCGGTTAACGATTTGAGTCGTGGTGCACTAGTGGATGATATTGTATTCACCATAGCGCTTACAGCTATTCAAGCAGCAGGCGAGTAACTACTTACTTTTGAACAAGTGGTTGCAGCAAGTCAATGTACTTGCTGCAACCATATTAACTAAATATGCGTCTGCCTTTACTTCGCAATCTGATACCAAAAGTCAGCAATATACAAGCAATTAGCCATGGCAGAAGATCACCAAATTTGTGATATGGCGTTATTCCTCGTGTAGACTGAACTGGTGCTTGAATACCCGCCGCTTCAAATTGTGGTAGCTCCGCAATAACCTCACCTTTGTGATTTACAAACGCGGTTATGCCGTTATTGGTTGCGCGTACCACAGGACGCCCGAACTCAAGGGCTCGCATTCTTGCTATTTCTAAATGCTGTGCGGGGCCATGAGAACGTCCAAACCAAGCATCATTGCTTACGGTAATGATCATGTCGGTATCGTGGTAAATATTCGCAGAAACTTGACGCGGGAACGCAATTTCAAAGCAGATCGCAGGTGCCAATTTAATACCATTGGCTACTAAGTTTGCTTGCTGGAAGTCACCTCGTGAAAATGACGACATAGGTAAATCAAATAAAGGAGCTAACGGTCGAAGAAAATCTTCGAAGGGGACAAACTCTCCTATGGGCAGTAAGTGGTGCTTGGCGTAGCGGTTTCCGTGAAAATATCGATACGCTGCGGTGTCTTGTTCGATTTCATTTTTACCCAATACAATGAGGTTGTTCCAAGCCTCGTTAGATTCCCAATTGTAGTTAACAATACCCGTAATCAACGCTGTGTTTGCTGAAATAGCTCGTGCGTCAACGCGGGTTAAATAGTCAAAAGAAAGTAATTCGAGTTTAGGAATGGCGGCCTCAGGCCAGATGACTAGGTCGCTTTGCCAAAAGGGTTCGGTAAGATCCAAATAGCGCTGCATGGTTGGCTCGTCTTGTTCGGGCATCCATCTCAGTGATTGAGGAATATTTCCCTGTATCATGGCAATACTGTGAGTATCGTTTAGTGTCACCCAAGAATGCTGCTTGGCTAGCCAA
>JALUXV010000105.1 GCA_027013165.1 Alteromonadaceae bacterium | reverse complement strand
TTGCAGAAAACTCCAATTAAGTCTGTCTCAGTTTATGGGAAGTGGACACCATGTCTAGCTAACGCGTTTACTGTTTTTCAGTGAGTAGGGAATGGTTCAGAACAGGCACTTTCACTAACATGCCTTTTATTCGTTTGATGCTGTCGTTGATCTCTTTTTGAAAACTCTCGCTCAATGCAAAAGCCGAGGTACAAATTACCCCCATTTAGCTAAGAAAAAGGACCCGCTCGATTTAAATTGAACAAAGAGATTCAGAGTCTATAGAAACATCTCATTAAAAAGGTATACATTCTGCTTTTCTTCTCCACCATATGTTACATGGATTTTCAACTCTGGTAACTTCAATATCAATAGGGGTAGCTTCGGTACACACATTTAGTAATTCTTCTTTCCACTTTCCAAACTCTAGTTGTGTAATATTGGGAGAGCCAAAATTTTTATTTTCTGTTTCATTGTAAACATAATTAGTTTTTGGCGAGCTACCGAAAACTTTCTTTATCTCAATGTGTTGGGAGTCAGGAATAGCTATGTAATTACTGTTCTTACTATCCCAATAGAATCTGTAAGAAGAAGTACGTCCGATATAGTTGATACATTGGAGCATCGACCCTCTACCATAAGAAACAGTAAAATAATCTGACCTTCCTGCTTTGATTTCGCGGACAGTCGAAGTCATGTTGTTTGTCGTACCTACAAGCAAACCCCAAATACTTAGGCCTGCAATAATAATAAAACCGATTTGCTCTAATAAACTTGAGTTTCTATTCGTAAGTATCGCCGTAATACAAATAGAGATCCCTAATGTTGATATAGACCCAATTGCAAAGATAAGTAAAATACTACCTATGTTGTAAACAAAAAACATTGGCAAATCTTGCAGCACCGCATAAGCTTCGAGATCAATGTCAAACTTGCTTAAATACAATGAGACATAGCTATACCCAAGCAGACTAACGATGATAGATATTATGGTTCCTGTCAGCGATTTGTGTTCAGATAGGAATCTAAATAAGCTACGAATAATCTTTAATAATGGGCGTTTTGCCTGCTTTTCCATTTACCATTTCATCCCTGCCTTTATATCCTAGTAATAATTGCTATTAACGGTGACTCAGTCAATAAAATCTAAACCACGTGTTCGTTTAAGATCTGTCTAGTAAGCTTTTGCTGGGTGTACATGGGGTTCGCTATTCTTAGTGGAACTGTTTAATCATTTGAGTTGAAGCCTAGCCCTAAACTTATCCCTATTCATTTGGGATTAGTGTTTTTAGTTCCCCCATTTTTAGAAGAGTTCTTCTTTCCCTCGAGCGTTAGAGGGCCAGTACTGGCACCACCGTGAAATTTACAGCGTCCACTCGGGAAGCTCGTACCGTCGTTTTTACACGGGTGTCCTTTTCTTGTTTTGGCTCCGCATTTCATACCTTTGCAAATCTCAGGAAACGGGCGAGAGGCTGGTGGTGGATATTGAAAGCCGGACTGTTTCCATTCCTCTAAACGAGCTTCTGACTCATTGTAGAAAGCTCTCAAAGCCAATATTTGACGTTTTCTTAATTCTGGTGGGGAAGTTAGGTGCTGCGACATTAAACGCCCTTAGCGGGTTGTTGGGGGCTATTTTTCAGTCTTGCTGACTCAGGGCTACGTGGATAGCAATAATGCCACCAGCAAGACTACAGAAACAATTAAACTACTAATATCTCTATGAGCTGCTTAGGTTGTTCTTTTCTGCTCGCTGTCGATAGCCTTCCAATACTTTAAAAGACCTCATGGCATCTTCTAAAAAGTCAGCCATTGCCCACATCAACCCATTTAAGTGTTGTGTTGGTATTTCTTCTACTTCAGCAACCGTTGCAGCGCTCAAGGCTGCACACAATGATTGTGCTTTAGTGATATTCATTCTTAGGTTGTCTTCATTGTCTATTATTTCGCACATGTTCGTTTTCCTGTATTTGTTTGGTCGTGGTAATGCGTTATTTCACAAGCGCTCACTATGCTTGTAATTCTTCGGTACAAAGCTCCTCAATCTTGCACAAAAGCGCATTTACGACATGCTCTTGTGAGGGCGTAAGCTTTACGCCAGCCTCGCCGTTAAAAAGATATTCAGAAATCACTCGTGCAATATCCCTCACTGGCTCAACTACGTATTTAATGTTTATGTCAGCTGCTTCTCTATCTTCTGTATTTTCACACATGTTTAAATCTCTTAATGATGGTCTGTAGGACTGTTTACCAATACGCGTTAATTATCTGTTGAATATTGCTTTAACAGTGCGTCTTTAATTTTCTGGCTCGCTGCCTCGATTTGTCGTAGTCGTCGTTCCAAAATATCCGTAGTTCCGGCTAGCTCTCCTACGGCAATATCAGATGTGGTTGAGGTGAGTGCATTTAGCACTGACCCAAGGCTTACAGCTTCGTTAACTGCTGTGTTTAATGTCGCTATGTCTACAGACAGTTCATTCAAGGTTTCCATTGTTGTTCCTTCATTGTTTGGGTTAGGGGTTTACTGTATATTGGTGCGCACCACTTTAATATGTCACGGGTGCGCACCCATATGCAAGAAGATAATGTTAAAAATGTTCCTCGTTCTGATAAACGCACAACTTCAACCAAGAAGAACATGCGCTTTGAAAATGAGCTAATAGAGGAAATAGAACGTGTTCGCGGTGAACAGTCTTTTTCCCAATGGGTTAAAACTGCATGTTGGGAAAAGCTCAAAGACTAAACTGGCATCACTTCAACTATGGCTATTTTGCTATCCGGCCTTGTCGTAATCTGCCAACCATTCATCATTGGTTTGTTCCTGTGGAGGCTTTCTTTTAAGTAGTGGGGAAGTACTATCTTTATCCGTTCTTCCTTTATTACTTAATTCGTAGTTTCTCTGTCCCGTAGTGTTTTGACTCGTAGTGTCATTTACACGCACTGATTTGTCTACGCACTGCAAATGTGGCTCAACACCAGATAAGTTAAGGCGTGTAGCGTTTCCCTTGTCGCGAGTTCTTGTCGCGTCTGGTTGTCGCACGTTCTTGTCGCTTACCCTTGCCACCTCCTTGTCGCTTGCTTGTCGCAAGTTTGCCACCTCGTTGCCACCAATTAAGGTGTTCAGGTAAGCACTGGTTAAGTTGATAGGTTGGATAGAGGCATTGACTAACTTCTGAGAGTCATTGTTTAGTTCGGCGGTGAAATACAAGTTGGATAGTCTGCCAATACACTTGTATAGCTCACTTAATCGTCGAGGTTCGCCCAGTCCTGTAGTTGTCCAAAACTTTGCAAAGGCACTTCGCTTTTTAACTGTAAAGCGACCTTTGGGTAATTGGCTACCACAAGCCCCATGTATAGAACTGCGTGTACGCTCTAAGACAACGTTAAAAACCGCGTGGTAACTTTCATCATTAGCCACGTTGACAAATTGAAGGCATAAACCCGATTGCTTTCCATTGATGAATTTGCCGTTAGCGTCTTTATTACCAAAGTTTCCTGTTGAATTACCTAGGTATAGGTATATCGGTAAACGGGTAACATTGGCTATTTCACTGATTATATTTGCTCTGTACTTCTTGAGCCATTCTCTAGAGTAGCGCGAATCAGTTGGGTGAGTAACGGCCAGTACACCACGCTCAACTGAAATATCGCACCCCCTCGCAATGAGTTCAGGGATGCGCCTAATCATGCTACGTCTTCTCCATTAGCTAAGTTTGCTGGTGGGTTGTTAGCAAAATAGTAACGGGCAACACCGTGATGCTTTTTCCCTGTTGCATCAATGTATGTTTCGAGAACTTTTTCTATTCTGTGACCTTTGGCGCGTAACTCTAAAATACGCGGTGCTGGTGACATTATTCCGTGATCTCGAAACTCTGGAGTGTTCAAGCTTTGATATCGTTTTATCAATGCTATAATTTGACTGCGTTGCGTATGAGCGCTTGTATCGATAGAGTTAAGAACGCTGCTGTCTTGGTCGGGAGTGGCGTTTTTCATTCTTAGCCCCTCCTTACGCTGAAAGTCTTTGTAAGAATGAATTAGCAAGCTCTTTGCGCTTATCCAAGAGTAAAGAAACAAGCACTTTTACCTGTTCATCATCTTGGCCTGCTGCACGAGCCATTAGAACCGCAGATATTTCGTGTTCGAAGAACCCCATGGAGCGGCCACCAAGACTGAAGGGGGGGGGCATTGTTTTGTCGTGAATGCGTTCATGTAGACTTGTATTACTTAAACCTGTTTTGTCTCTAACTTCTTTCCTACGAAGAACGGTGGTGTTTAAGGATGAGTTTGATTGCTGTAGTTGTGTTACTTGAGTAACTTCTGTGTTCATCATCATTCGCCTATATTTGGTTGGTTGACGAGTTCAATGAAAACACACTGTTGCCAGTTAATTGATACCTATGGCAAGACTACCAAATGTGATTTTGGTAGTGCAACCAATGCTACGAGCCACTATTTTAGAAGGCTCTTTGGTAGGCAGGGCAATATCAGGTTTTTCTTTTTTCTATTGGTTGCCAAGGTTTTAATGATGGGTTTGGCTTTCCACCTAACGTTACACCATCAGGTGTTGACACCTTGATAATTGAATTGATTAAAGTAGAGTTAGCCAAGCCAAACCTTTGTTTAAGTAACTTTTCGAGATCAGTTTTTAAAGGTTTGCACATGTCGCTGGGAAGCTCATGCCAAGCTTGTTTATATAGTGACAAAGCTAAATATAGATTTTCTGGGATTTGTTCCTCATCGAGACCTAGTAAAGATTCATCACCATCAGCGGTAAAATTTTTCGCTATATCTAAAATATGTACTTTACTACCTTCTCTTTCTTTTAAGACCTCTCTGACATTTAGTTTTGGATAAACTTTTTCAGACATTGCATGTTCGCCTAACTTGTATAACCAAATAGCAAAACTCCGTTTTTTTATTTTTACTTTTTCTTTTGGAATGTCAGGTTGGTATCTGTATAGCTCGATCTCAGTAGTTTCGGCTGGTTGCTCGAAAACTAAGTCCTCTGGCAAAATATGACCATGGTTCGCGTAAGTGCATTTTTCTGCGAAATTGAAGTGTTCGATCGCTATGTCTACTGAGTGGTACAATGCTTCCAACAATTCCTTAGCTTGTGGCAGAGCTTTCTCTGCTTCTGCGAGTACTTTTTCATCTTCTTTTGTCCAGTTGGGAAAAGAATCACGATCATATGAAACGTTAACTACTGAATTATCAATAGTCCTTTCAATTTGAGCGATAGATTCGAAATTACCGACTGCAAAACATACTGCTTCCTCAACCAACCAGCCATCAATATATCTATTCATATTTCCCTCGAATAAAACCCTAATATATTTACCAAGCCAGGCCGATAGGGTTTCGGCTTTTCGGGAGCTACCCTAGACTTAGTAAATTCACTTAAGCCCTTTTGTTGTTCAATTGACTTACGTTACTCATAGCTATACCAGTGTTGCCCGTAGCAGCTTTTTCAATAAACTCAGACCAATATGCCATAACCACACGCCGCCGTTCTAGGTAATCAGCTCTGTTGTATGCTCGCCTGACTTCATTTTTATCTACGTGTGCCAAGCAAGATTCTATAACATCTGGATCAAAGCCGTGTTCGTTTAGTGTTGTACTCGCTATTGAGCGTAAGCCATGCGCCACCAGCTTATTTTCGTAACCCATCCGCTTCAATGCCATATTTGCTGTTTGCTCATTAGCATGTGATTTAGGGTTTCTATCAGAAGGAAAAACGTAGGTTCTGTGGCCGCTAACGGGTTTTATAAACTCCAATATTGAAAGGGTTTGCGTTGTCAGCGGTACAATGTGTTCTCGTTCAGTCTTATGACTGTTTTTGTGTCTGGCTACTTTCCATGTTTGATTTTCAAGATCTATATCAGCCCATTTGACTTCAACTGCTTCACTCGGCCTCACCATAGTGTGTAGCTGCCACTCTATGAGACATCGGGTAACAAGCTTAATGCTGGCCGTACTTAACGATCTCATTAGCTTGGGTAGTTCTTCTGGTTTTAGAGTAGGGAAGTGCTTTTTAGCTGGTGGTAAAAACGCCGCTTTGATGCCACTTAGTGGGTTGCTATGCACAAGGCCGGTATTGACAGCAAAAACCATTATTTCGTTAAGTCGCTGGCACAAGCGTTTTACTGTTTCTAAGCTACCCTTGCTTTCAAGAGGTTTAATAATAGCTATTGTATCTATTGCATTAATATCAGATATCGGGGTATTGCCTATACTCTTGAAAATATGATTTTCGAGAGAGCGCCAAACATCTTCTGCATAGTCTGGGGTAACCTTGGTTTTCTTAACGTTGAACCACTGCGCACCAACTTCTTCTAGCGTGTTGGCTAATCGTACCTTCTCATGTTTTAGTTGCTCATTTCTAAACACTTGAGGGTCTATACCTTTGGCTATTTGTTTGTGAGCTTCTTCACGTTTAGCTCTAGCATCAGCAATACTCACAGTAGGGAAAATACCAAAGCTAAGATCTTTACGCTTCTTTGTAACTGGCTCTTGGTATCGCAAAATCCAGTCTTTGGTACCGGACTTACGTACTCGAAGGAACAAACCACCACCGTCACTCAAACGATAGTCCTTGTCTTTGGGCTTTGCTTTATCAACTTGATTAAAGTTAAGTGGTTTTACTACCTTGGGCATTTTTGTGGTACGCCTATGGTGAAAAATTAGCCATGTACCACATTAAGTACCACATAAAATTGCGAACTTCAACGAACGTTATCGAACGAAAAGTTAGCTATTTTTGTGTAAGTTATTGATTTTTATTTATTGTGGGCAAAGAAAAAGGGCGTGTCGAACGCCCTTGAACTAGTATTTGGTGGAGCTGGCGGGATTTGAACCCGCGTCCAGAAAATGTCTACTTTTGGTACTACATGCTTAGTTTGTCATTTATTTAACCTCTTGGAACTCCGACAAACAGGATTTCCTTGAGGCTGGCCTAATACTGTTTCGCGGTTCACCCTTAGACAAGGTTCCCTCGCTATCCTACTTGGATGACCTTCCGAATCCCCGCTAGCAGGAAGAGACTAGGGTGGAAGGGCCTATACCGGTTATTAAGCGGCTAGTGCGTAAGTTTCGTCGTTTGCGACTATTTAAATGCGGCTTTTTTAAGAGGCCAACCGCCCCTCTGCATGCACCTCCAGCGTCCTAGATCCTGTCGAATCCTAATCAGCCCCGGTGTTCGGCGGAGTATAACACAAACCTTTTGTGGTTAAATGCCCTTAATGAAAAAATTGCTTTCAACTGATGCATTTATTACCAATACGTATTAAAGTGTCGCCGCTTAAATCGACGCGCGAAGTATTATGTGTTCTGATTCAATTTTATATTCTTCTTACGACTTACCCTGTGGTGTTACCGTTCGTAACCGACTCGTAAAGTCAGCCATGGAAGAAAATATGTCGAGTGCGGGGAAACTTCCCGGTAGCGCACTTTATTCCCTTTATCGGTATTGGGCTCATGGTAATTTGGGCATGGTCATTACCGGAAATGTAATGGTCGACAGCGCAGCCATGACTGGGCCTGGTGGTATTGCACTTGAGAAGAATACGCCCACAGAGCCTTTTGAACGCTGGGCAAAAATCATCAAGTCCAATGGCGCTTTAGCCGTTATGCAAATTAATCACCCAGGCCGACAGGTCTTCAAGGCCATGAAGGGCAAAGCTCTGGCGCCGTCAGCTATTCCCCTGAACATGGGTAAACATTCTAAGTTGTTTGCTGAGCCTACAGAAATGACATGCGAAGACATTCATGACGTGTGCAACCGATTTGTCGAAACTGCGAAACAAGCTGAGCGCTCAGGTTTTGATGGGGTAGAAATCCACGCGGCACATGGTTATTTGCTGACTCAATTCTTATCGCCATTGACCAATCAACGACAAGACGAGTGGGGCGGTTCACTCATTAATCGTGCTCGTTTGTTGATCAATATCGTTAGTCAAATTCGCGCAGTGTGCGACAAAAAGTTCATTGTTATGGTTAAACTGAACTCTGCTGATTTCCAGCGGGGCGGTTTCGATTTTAACGATGCGTGTGACGTAGTCAGTCGCCTTGAGGCATTAGGTGTAGACATTGTTGAGCTATCAGGTGGTAGTTATGAAGCCCCTGCCATGCAGGGACAAACACGAGACCATCGCACCCTTGCCCGCGAAGCCTACTTTTTAGAGTTTGCCAAAACCCTTGAATCAAAAACTAATATTCCTTTAATGACCACAGGCGGTATTAAGCGCGCGTCAGTTGCTCAAGATGTAGTGGAACAAGGCTGTGCATTTGTGGGGATGGCGAGTGCTTTGGCATTTACACCAGATTTAGCTAAAAAATGGCAACAAGACTGGACCTATTCTGGAGTTATTCCTAACTGCGGATGGAAAGACAAGTCGCTATCGAGCTTAGCCAATATGAGTATGGTGAGGCGTCAGTTAAGAAGGCTAGGTAATGATTTAACCACTATACGCCGACCCGCGCCATTGTGGAGTTTGATACTCGATATGGTACATCGCAAAAAAATGACGAAGCGTGATGTAGGCGCGTAACCAATTTATAGATAGAGAGCACAGCGCAATTAAGCGCTGTGTTTCATTACTCGTTCTTTTTGGCGTTGCCAGTCGCGGTCTTTTACCGTGTCGCGCTTATCGTGAGAATGCTTACCTTTTGCAAGATAAATCTCTAGTTTCACCCAGCACTTCTTCCAATACATGGCTGTTGCTACGATAGAGTAGCCTTGGCGATCACGTGCACCAATTAGCCTGTCTAATTCACGCTTGTTGAGGAGTAGCTTTCTGGCACGTTCAGGCGCACAAATAACATGTGTTGACGCTTGATTAAGCGGACTGATTCGGCTGCCGACCAAAAAGGCTTCGCCATTTTGAATAATGACGTACGTATCAGAAATATTCACCTTGCCTGAGCGGATCGCTTTGATTTCCCACCCTTGCAGTTCCATGCCTGCCTCGAATTTGTCTTCAAGGAAGTAGTCGTGACGCGCTTTTTTGTTCAGCGCGATGGTATTCGACGGATTCTTTTTTGCTTTATTCTTTTTCATGGGCGCTATTATACGTATAGATTGGCGAATGTCTTTAGTGACTACAAAATATTATACGGCAAGTTATTCGGCTGTGTGCATAGCTGTTAATTATTAGATAGCACTTATGGTATAGTACGCGCCTTTAGTCACTAACTTATTGTAGTAAATGCCAAGTATTCAACGTAGTGCATTGGTTGCACACAGCGCACAAGCCATGTTTGATTTAGTGAATGATGTGGCGTCGTATCCCCAGTTTCTTCCCGGTTGCACCGATAGTAAAATATTGGAGCAAAGCGGTGAGAGTATGCGCGCTTCTTTGCTTGTGGCGAAGGCGGGAATACAACAGTGGTTTACTACACATAATCAGTTGCTACCTGGCCATAAAATTGAGATGCAATTGGTGAATGGCCCGTTTCGATCCTTGTCCGGTGGTTGGACGTTTTCTGCACTGAGTGAAGATGCTTGCAAAATTGAACTTAATTTAGAGTTTGAATTTAGTAGTAAATTGGTTGAAGTGGCTTTTGGAAAAGTATTCAACAGTTTAGCATCGAGTATGGTTGCCGCATTTACACAGCGTGCAAAAGAGGTGTATGCATGAGTGCTATGATCACCATTGAAGTTGCATTCGCACTGCCTAAAAAGCAAACCATTATTGAAGTTGTCGTTGCTGAAAATACCACGGTACAAGAAGCAATTGAGTCGTCAGGTATCCTTGCCGAGTACCCAGAAATAGACGTATCGAAAAACAAAGCGGGAATTTGGGGAAGAGTGGTGAAAATGCGCGATACCCTGCGGGATGGCGATCGTATTGAAATTTATCGTCCGCTTATTGCCGATCCTAAAGAAATCAGAAAACGCCGTGCAGAAAAAGCCAAGGAAGAAGGTCGTGCTGATAAAGTGACTGGTGGCAGACCAAATCCATTAAAAGCAGAAAACAAAGAATAAATACGCTTTAACTACACAGGGTAGTGGAGACTTAATGATGAACCATACATTTCAAGTAGTGGCTTTCTCGCCAATTGATATTCCTTTGCGCATGCGAACAGGGCTAGACCCTCATTCTCGCCAATACAAAGCTCTTCAAAAAGCACTGTCTGAGCTTACTAATGTTCAAGTTGCACACTCTGATCTTCAACAAGAGGAATTAGAGCAAGAGGAAAACGTACAACGCCAGTACAAACGATTGGATGTAGACGTGCAGGCAATGCATTTGTGTACATTTACATTTTCACACGAAAACTACACGGTGAAGTACGTTGTGTTTCCCAATCAGGTGGCAGTCGCCGAAGTGTATTTAGCCTTTAAACCAAGCGACTATGTCAGTTCTGAGCAGTTTGAAGATAAGGTGAATTCTAGTGTTGGTGCGGCTATTCGCGCCACTCGTGGTGAATTGGTTGAGCAAATCAAATCTTTTGTGGCCTCATCTCAATCTTCTGACATTAGTTTTGTACCCATTGAAAAAGACAAAAAGCAGCATTTATATTGGACGTCTCGCTGTATTTCAGTAACCACTGAACAGATTCAAACCCAAGAATACCAAGCCATGATTAAAGACTGGTTAAAAGAGACTGAAGTACCAGAGCACGCCGACGAAATAGGAAAGTCTCGCAACGAGTCCATGACATGGCTGAACTATGTTGTAGTGGATAGTGAAGATGATGATTTTCGTATATCTACCATGACGCTGGCGCAGTATTGCTATATTGCTCATGAAAAGTGCAATTTGGCCCTGCGGTCAGCGATAGACAGTGTGTATGCGGGTTCAAAAATTAGTGACGCAAGAGATTGTTTGCAAGAAACTCGCACGCAAACCAAGCTGCACCAAATTGCTGTGAATGAGCAAACCAAGTATTTAACTCGCCCCAAACGGGCGCTTTTGCATTCGATTTTTGAATCGTGGGAGTATGACCGATTGGTTGAGAATGGCGAAGCTATGATGGAAATCTGCGATACCAAAATTACAGAAGCAGATGCAAAGCAACGCACCATTAATAGCCAAAAAAGCGATCGGATATTGTTTTCAATCAGCTTGTTTGCCGTATTTGAATTACTAGTGTTTTTGTCTCAGTACAGTCGAGAAGTGATGTCTCGACCTGCATTAGACTACACAGATACCGACAAATCTTGGATCTTGGCGTTTATCGCGAGTTTGGACGCTGACTTTATATTCGGTTTGGGTTTGTTCGCAATGCTCGCTCTTGGCATAACTTATGTGTATGTAGCGAGGGAAAAGCTATGAAGCAGTGTCTAGTTTTCTTACTCGTTTGTTTGTCATTGTCAGCGCATAGTGAAGAATTTACTGTGTTAACCGACAAGTGGTCACCCTATATCAACGAGGAAGGTCAAGCGTCGGGTACAGCTGCAAAAAACCTCGAAATATTGGCACACTATGGTGATTTTAGGGTTAATTGGGAATATATGCCCTTCGCCGATGCACAAGCTTTACTTGGGCTAAAAGCAGCAACATTGGCCTACCCGTATTTCTACACCGAAGCCCGAGCTGAGAAATTCTATTATTCGAAACCCCTTTATTTCGCCACGTTGAAGCTTTTCTATAATCGCCAGGGAAGTGACGGCAATACGCCAGATTTAAACGATACCGAACTTAGGTTGGGTAAAGTGGTGGGCAATAGCTATGGTGAAGCGATAGATAGTTTGGTAACTAACGGCTCTGTTTACTCCAGTGATGTTGCCGCGCTCGGCGCACTTCTTAGTAACGAAATTGACGTACTTCCTATGGCTGAGGGAGTAATGCGGTCATTGTTAAACTCTCATTTCCCAGACCGGTCTGAACTTATTCTCACTGTTGGTACAGAACAATACGGAAGTCGCTTGGGGTTGCATGTTATCGCGCCAAAAACTGACGCCGGAAAGGCGTTGATAAACAAAGTTGACACTGCATTATCGCAGCGCTTGGCTCTTGCTGGTGAGTATCGATACTCAGAAAGCCCACAAGTTGCCGATGTTGATATTGCCTTGGTGAAAAGTGCGGAAGGCTACCCAGCCATATTGGGGCGATTTAATCAAAAGAGCACCCAAGCCTGTACCCTTGCGTATGACGATGATGTGTTTTACACCATTCCAATGGGAACGAGGGTGATGGTGCTTAGTTGGAGCGATAAAATACTCAACCCTTCTGATACTGACAGGCTCTACGGTAACATGACTGAAGAAAGCCATGTTCTTGTGTTAAATGGGCCTCACGTGGGTAAAGAGGTATGCGTGAAAAACATGCATATTGAAGTGGAATGATGGTAACACTCGGTTGGGTGGGTACCATCCTATACATAGTTAATCACGCGTATCTGAGTTTATATTCTCAATGGCGTAGAGACGTTTACTACTTGGGTAATCTGCTTGCGGCGTCGGCCTTAGTGGTGAGTTCATCTGCTATTCAGTCGTGGCAAGCCGTGGCTATAAATGGGTTTTGGGCAATTATCAGCTTACTTATGCTCGCCAGTGTGTCCCTCAGAGCGCTAGCATTTGGGAGCAGACGAGCACAAGTCTTAATGAGTGGTGTTATTGCTATAGCCGCTGTTGCTGTAATTAAATCGCCAGACCAGTTGTGGAATGCGCTAAATTGGATTGCGGCGGTAATTTTTGCGCTGGCTTACCTCATGTTTTGTACCGATAAGATGCGCCCTAGGCACTATCAGCTTGCCAATATGATAGCCGCCCTCATGACCTTGCCATCACTTTGGCAGCAACAAAATTATTCGGTGTTTTGTCTTGAAGTGACTTGGGCGGGCTTGTCTGCGTGGGCCGCTTATAAAAAATATACCGAAGCCCACATTGTTGACTAATAAGGATGGAACTACGCACTGAGTTGCTTGTGGTTCTAGGCTCAGTACTTCCGCCGTTTTAACCCCGTTTCCGCCAGAATCTTGGCCGATATTTCCTCTATGGAATATTTCGTACTGTTCAAGAATGGGATTTTTTCTTTGCGGTACAGGTTTTCTACTTCTCTTAGCTCCATTCGACATTGTTGTATTGACGCATAACGGCTATTTGCTCTACGTTCTGAACGGATCTGGTGTAGGCGGTCTGCTTGAATCGTTAACCCGAATAGCTTGTTTTTGAATCTGCGGAGTATGGGCGGCAATTTAAGCATGTCGCCCATGTCTTCCTCGGTAAAGGGGTAGTTGGCCGCTTTTATTCCATACTGTAAGGCCAAATAAAGGCTTGTAGGGGTTTTGCCAGATCGGGAAACCCCTACTAGTATTATGTCGGCCTCTTCGTAGTCTTTTAAATTTGAGCCATCGTCATTGGCTAACGCATAGTTAACCGCTTCTATCCTGATGTCGTACGTAGTTTCGTGAATACTGTGGGTACGATGTTTCTCTGGTTTGGAGGGAATTCCTAGCACTTTTTCGAGGGGAGCAACAAACTGGTCGAGAAAATTGTAGTTAATTCCTACGGACTTAGCGACGATCTTGCGAATATCTACATTCACAATTGTATAAAAAACGAGCGGTCGTTCTCCGGTATCTTGAAAACTTTCAGATATTTGATCAAGAACTTTCTGTGCTTGCGTCTCGGTTTCAACAAATGGAATGGTGATGTGATTAAACTCAACAGGGAACAGAGAAAGCAGGGCGTGGCCGAAGACCTCGGAAGTAATGGCAGTACCATCAGAAATGTAAAAAGCTGTACGCACAACATATCCTTAACATTGTTGTAAATTTATTACAGTTTTAATAAATATTTTACTTTGAGAATTCGCCCATTCTAAGATGATTTCGTTGCAAAGTGATACGACTTTCAACAAAGAACACGGATGACGGACAGCGTCAAAGTGATTTTTTATACCCTACTAAACATAAGCCGGAGGCTAGGGCAGTGCAAGAATACGTACTTTGGTATCAAGAACTGGGCATGCACGATGTTGGTCGCGTGGGCGGTAAAAACGCATCGTTAGGAGAGATGATTTCAAACTTATCGAACGCTGGTGTGCAAGTGCCGGGTGGTTTTGCGACTACCGCAGAAGCATTTAATGAGTTTCTAGACCAAAGCGGTTTGGAAGCTAGAATTCACGACGTGCTAGATACGCTTGACGTTGATGACGTTAATGCATTAGCAGAAGCGGGTAAGAATATCCGCGAATGGATCATCGACACGCCGTTTCAGCCAGCGCTAGAAGACGCTATTAAAACAGCGTTTGTTCAACTGCAAGGCGATGCTGGCGAAGAAGCCTCTTTTGCGGTGCGCTCGTCGGCAACGGCAGAAGACATGCCCGACGCTTCTTTTGCTGGTCAGCAAGAAACGTTTCTTAATGTGAAAGGTTACGACGCAGTTTTGATCGCCATCAAACACGTTTTCGCGTCTTTGTTTAACGACCGAGCCATTTCCTATCGCGTTCACCAAGGTTATGACCATAAGGGTGTAGCACTCTCTGCGGGCATTCAGCGTATGGTTCGCAGTGATATTGCATCTTCAGGAGTTATGTTCACCATAGACACCGAGTCGGGCTTTGAAGACGTCGTATTTATTACTAGCTCGTACGGCTTAGGTGAAATGGTTGTTCAAGGAGCCGTTAACCCTGACGAATTTTATGTGCACAAGCCAACGCTAGATAAAGGTTTACCGGCTATTGTTCGTCGTAATTTGGGTAGTAAGCTCACCCAAATGATTTACTCGCAAGACGAGTCTCACGGAAAGCAGGTGTCTATCGTCGATATCGCGCCTGAACAGAGCAAAGTTTTCTCTTTGACTGATGACGAAGTCATGGAGCTAGCCAAACAAGCGCAAATCATCGAAAAGCACTACCAGCGTCCAATGGACATTGAATGGGCGAAAGACGGCGCTGATGGCAAGCTATACATTGTTCAAGCCCGTCCAGAAACTGTGCGCAGTCGCGAGGATTCACAAAGCATCGAGCGCTTCCAACTTAAGGGCCAGAGCAACGTGGTGTGTGAAGGCCGTGCTATTGGTCACAAAATTGGTGCGGGTGAGGCTAAGGTGCTTGCTTCCATTGAAGAGATGGACAAAATCCAAGCCGGTGATGTACTGGTTACGGACATGACAGACCCAGACTGGGAACCTATCATGAAAAAGGCGTCGGCAATTGTTACTAACCGTGGCGGCCGAACATGTCACGCGGCGATTATCGCCCGTGAGCTGGGTATTCCTGCGGTAGTGGGTTGTGGTAACGCCACTGATAGTATTCAAACTGGCGACAAGATTACCGTGTCTTGCGCAGAAGGTGACACAGGGTATATTTACGGCGCTGAGTTAGAGTTCGACGTAGTGACCTCTCGCATCGACTCAATGCCAGATCTACCACTGAAAGTGATGATGAATGTGGGTAACCCAGACCGCGCGTTTGATTTTGCTCGCTTACCAAATAAAGGTGTTGGGCTTGCGCGCTTAGAATTCATCATTAACCGAATGATTGGTGTTCACCCTAAAGCGCTTCTTAATTTTGATGAGCAACCAGAAGAGTTGAAAGAAGAAATCAACGACATGATTGCTGGTTATGCGTCGCCTACCGAGTTCTATATCGAGAAATTAGTTGAGGGTATCTCAACGATTGGCGCTGCGTTTTCACCAGAAAAAGTGATTGTGCGTATGTCTGACTTCAAGTCAAATGAGTACTTTAACTTGGTGGGTGGCTATCAATACGAGCCAGATGAAGAAAACCCCATGCTGGGCTTCCGCGGTGCAAGCCGTTACATCTCTGAAGATTTCAGAGACTGTTTTGCCCTTGAGTGTGAAGCTATCAAGCGTGTGCGTAATAAGATGGGTCTCACTAACGTTGAGATCATGATCCCATTTGTTCGTACTCTTGAGGAAGGGCGAAAAGTAATAGAGCTACTTGAAGAGCAAGGGCTTAAGAAAGGCGAAAATGGCCTGCGCGTTATCATGATGTGTGAGCTTCCGTCTAATGCGCTGTTGGCTGATCAGTTCCTCGATATTTTCGATGGGTTCTCAATTGGTTCAAACGACCTTACTCAGCTTACCCTTGGTCTTGACCGCGACAGTGGTCTTATTGCGCACTTGTTTGACGAGCGCGATCCAGCCGTTAAAGCACTGCTTTCTATGGCTATTCAAGCGGCCAAGAAGCGTGGTAAGTACGTAGGTATTTGTGGTCAAGGTCCTTCAGACCATGAAGACTTTGCCGCATGGCTAGTGGCAGAGGGCATAGACTCTGTATCGCTAAACCCAGATACAGTGGTAGAAACCTGGCTGTACCTAGCTGAACAACACGGATAGATTGCCCCGAGGTAAATGAAGCCCTGCTTTAACAAGCGGGGCTTTTTTTTCGATTTTTTATTAAATGTCGTATATGCGACAGTTTGCGACTATTATTGCCAGTATTCTGAGATTAATTGTTAATCTAAGGTTGCAAATACATGAAAAATCTTGAACAGCACTTAAGCGAATATGCCGGTTACCACAGAGACCAAAGAAATATCTTAACTCACTATTTTGGGATCCCACTGATAGTGTATGCAGTGTTGTGTTTACTCAGTCGGCCAATGTTTGATGTGACTTTACCTGTAGTCGGTGAAGCTGTGCTTTCTCCTGCTCTTTTTGTGTGGCTTATAGGTAATTTATTTTATTTGAAACTAGATTTACGACTTGGCGCTGTAATGGTTGTCTTGACTGGAGCTTTACTGTGGTTGGCTCAACCATTAGCTATTCAAAGCACTTTCGTGTGGTTAGCTGCATCGCTAGGTATTTTTGTCGGTGGTTGGGTGTTACAGTTTATTGGGCATTACTACGAAGGTAAAAAGCCTGCGTTTGTTGACGACTTAATGGGGTTAGTCATTGGGCCGCTATTTGTGGTAACTGAATTGGGGTTTGAGCTAGGTTTACGCGGTGAGCTACAACAAAAGATAGAACAAAACGTCGGCCCTGTGCACTAGCCAATACTCGTTTAAAAATAAAACTTTATGAAAGGAAGTGATTAACTTTTTACGGTGTGTAGTAAAAAGTCCGTCACTTCCTGTCAGTTTTCGTTAGCAACCTTATGCTTTTAGTTGGTCACCAATGGGTAGCGTTCGAATTCGCTTTCCGCAGGCTGCAAAAATAGCATTACACAATGCTGGTGCATAAACAGGCGTTGCAGGTTCACCCACGCCCGCTGGTGCTTCTCCGTTTTGAATGATTTCCACTTCCACTTCCAAGGGCGAATCACTCATTCTAGGCACACGGTAGTCGTGGAAGTTGCTCTGTTGAACACGGCCCTCGTCGAAGGTAATACCGCCACTAATAGCAGTAGTAATACCGTAAATTGAACCGCCCTGTGTTTGGTTGATAACACTGTCGGTGTTCACTACCGTGCCCGCATCTACGGATACCCAAGATTTTATGATATCGAGTTCACCAGAATCACTCACTTCTACTTCAACGACTGTGGCAATGTAAGTCAAAAAACTGCGGTGAGCAGCAATACCTAAACCGCGACCTTTAGGAAGTTCACGACCCCAACCACTCATGTCGGCAACTTTCTCAATTGCACCTCGTAAACGGGCGATATCCAAAGGATATACCGACTTATTACCCCAGTAGTTGTTGTACTTGGCGTTTTGGGTCGTAACGTCGAGTACCCTATCTGGGCCAATCACTTCGAGTAAGTAGTCTTTTTGGTCTTTTCCTGCTTTATGAGCGGCTTCGGCAATAAATGATTGCACCGCAAAGGCATGGAATATATTGGTTACTGAGCGCATCCAGCCAATTCGAGCTTTGGCAGGAGCTTCGCCTCGCTCAAGTTTTAAGTTTGGCGTAAGGATGGGGTTGTCGGTAAATCCAAGGTCCAACTCAAAGCTGAACGGAGCATTGGCACCTTCAGCAAACGTCGATGCTATAGGTGCGAACGCTGTGCGATGCAGATAGGCTTCAATACCACCTTGGTCATTCAACGATGCTTCAATGTGTTGTGCTGATACGGCATGGTAGTAACCATGTTGAATGTCGTCCTCTCGCGTCCATTGAACACGAATGGGCTTTCCAGTTTTCATCGACACATAAGCGGCTTCAGCAGAAAAGTCTGGTTTTGATTTACGTCCAAATCCACCGCCCAGCATAGTCACGTGAACATTTATTTTTTCTTTCTCCATGCCCACCATTTGACCGACAGTTTCCATGTCGGCTTGTGGATTCTGGGTAGAAGCCCAAACATCTACCCGATCTTCATAGTACATTGCCGTTGCACAGGGAGGCTCCATAGGCGCTTGCGTTAGATGGGGCATGTAATAGTCGGCTACTAGCTTGTCAGTATCATTAGCAAGTACGCTAGCTGCATCACCTTTCTCTCGTACCAATTCTTGTGGTGCATTCACAGTTTCAAGCAATTGTGCTTTAAAGCGTTCTGAATTGTAGTCACCATTTGAACCATCGTCCCATTCTACTTTTAAAGCGCGGCGACCTTGCATTGCAGCCCATGTGTTTTCAGCCACTACAGCTACACCGCCTTTGGGTTGGTACTGTGGCGCGCCAGTGGGTGCCGGTAGCCGCACTACGTCGATAACACCTTTCACTGCTCTGGTAGCAGAATCATCTACCGATTTTATCTTTCCACCTACCACAGGAGGGCGTTCAATAATGGCAACAAGCGCTTTAGGTGCT